>NZ_QFXN01000208.1:0-26381 GCF_003144775.1 Enterobacter sp. CGMCC 5087
CCTGAAACGTGGCAAATTCTACGCGTTTTGGACAGAATTTGCAAATAATGCTGGGATTTGGTACCGAAGACGGGACGTAAAATCGGCGTTTAGTATATTGATAGTTGACCCCACCTGTCAACCCAACTTCCGCCAGATCAATTAGACCAAAATTTTTACAAAAAACGCACGACTCTCTTCCGGTCTTCGCCAAAAGATGATTAAATGAATACTCACTTATTTTGCATAAAAATGCACAAGAGAGCGAAAGCGGTCTCTAATCAGTCAATCAAGCAGGGTTTTATTCTATGACGACGATTCTCAAGCATCTTCCGGTAGGACAACGTATTGGCATCGCTTTCTCAGGCGGCCTGGATACCAGCGCTGCACTGCTGTGGATGCGCCAGAAGGGAGCGGTTCCGTATGCTTATACTGCGAACCTGGGTCAGCCGGATGAGGACGACTACGATGCAATTCCTCGTCGCGCTAAAGAGTATGGTGCAGAGAACGCGCGCCTGATTGACTGCCGTAAGCAACTGGTCGCTGAAGGTATCGCAGCTATTCAGTGTGGTGCATTCCATAACACCACCGGCGGTCTGACCTATTTCAACACCACTCCGCTGGGCCGCGCGGTTACCGGCACCATGCTGGTTGCGGCGATGAAAGAAGACGGCGTCAACATCTGGGGTGACGGTAGCACCTATAAAGGTAACGATATTGAACGTTTCTATCGTTATGGCCTGCTGACCAACGCCGAACTGCAGATCTACAAGCCGTGGCTGGATACCGACTTCATCGACGAGCTGGGTGGCCGTCATGAGATGTCCGAGTTTATGATCGCCTGCGGTTTCGACTATAAGATGTCTGTCGAGAAAGCTTACTCCACTGACTCCAACATGCTGGGTGCGACGCACGAAGCGAAAGACCTGGAATTCCTGAACTCAAGCGTGAAGATCGTTAACCCGATCATGGGCGTGAAGTTCTGGGACGAAAACGTCAAAATCCAGGCTGAAGAAGTGACCGTGCGTTTCGAACGCGGCCATCCGGTTGCGCTGAACGGTAAAACCTTCTCTGACGATGTTGAGATGATGCTGGAAGCTAACCGTATTGGCGGTCGTCACGGTCTGGGCATGAGCGATCAGATTGAAAACCGTATCATCGAAGCGAAAAGCCGTGGCATCTATGAAGCCCCGGGAATGGCGCTGCTGCACATCGCTTACGAGCGTCTGCTAACCGGCATTCACAACGAAGACACCATTGAGCAGTATCACTCTCATGGCCGTCAGCTGGGTAAACTGCTGTATCAGGGCCGCTGGTTCGATCCACAGGCGCTGATGCTGCGTGATGCGCTGCAGCGTTGGGTGGCAAGCGCGATCACCGGTGAAGTAACGCTGGAACTGCGTCGCGGTAACGACTACTCCATCCTGAATACCGTGTCTGATAACCTGACCTATAAAGCAGAGCGTCTGACCATGGAGAAAGGTGAATCCGTGTTCTCGCCGGACGATCGTATCGGTCAGCTGACTATGCGTAACCTGGACATCACCGATACCCGCGAGAAGCTGTTCAACTATGTTGAGAATGGCCTGCTCTCCGCGAATTCCGGTAACGGTCTGCCGCAGGTTGAAAACCTGGAGCACAGCGATAAGAAGTAATCGCTGATATAACGTGCAAAAGGCGCCCACAGGGCGCTTTTTTGTGGACTTTCGTAGGGCGGGTAAGCGCAGCGTCACCCGCCATTTTGCCCGGTGGCGCTACGCTTTCCGGGCCGACAAAACCACACCTCAGAATATGCAGACGAAAAAAAAGACGTCTTTCGACGTCTTTCTTCTGGAATATTGGTACCGAGGATGGGACTCGAACCCACAAGCCCGTTAGGGCACTACCACCTCAAGGTAGCGTGTCTACCAATTCCACCACCTCGGTACAGAATACTTAGTGCGGGATATCGCTGGTTGGCTTAGCCGGTGCAGCTGGCTGAGTCTGCTCAGTTTTCGCTGGCGCGCTCAGGTTTTCCCACTCGCTTCCTTTGCTGGTCTTGTTGCTGTTGATATTGCCAAGCACCAGACTGATGATGAAGAACAGCGTAGCCAGAATCGCCGTTGTGCGGGTCATGAAGTTCGCAGAACCACTTGAACCGAACAGCGTACCGGAAGCGCCTGCTCCGAAGGAGGCTCCCATATCAGCGCCTTTACCTTGCTGCAGCATGATCAGCGCTACGAGAGCGATGGCTACAATAAGGAAAATAACTAAAAGAGCTTCGTACATAATCAACCTGTTCCTTGCGGATTTGCCGCATACCAATGCTTCGACCAATTAGCAGGATTTTTGTTTCCCACTGAAGCGGGTGTGAATACTAACCAAAGCGAATGACCTTCGCAAGGGCATTTTTGACGCATTGTATCAACTGCGGAAAAAAACAGCAAAAAGCCATTAATTGCTTAAAACAAAGGCGACAAAAGCCGCCTTTTTATACATTTAGCGTGCACAATTATGCAGCTTTCACAGCATCCGCAATACGGTGTGCAAATTCGGTTACCTGCGCTTCGTCTTCACCTTCCACCATCACGCGGATCAGCGGTTCAGTACCGGACTTACGCAGCAGCACGCGTCCACGATTGCCCAGGGCCGCTTCAACGTCAGCCATCACTGCTTTAACGTTCTCATTTTCCAGCGGATCGCCTTTACCGGCAGTGAAGCGTACGTTAACCAGGATCTGTGGGAACATTTTCATACCGCTGCAGAGATCGTGCAGGCTCATATGGTTGCGCGCCATCGCGGCAACCACCTGCAGCGCGGCCACGATACCGTCACCGGTAGTAGTTTTGTCGAGCAGGATAACGTGACCCGAGTTTTCTGCGCCGATGCGCCAGCCCTTCTCCTGCAGTTTTTCCAGCACATAGCGGTCACCCACTTTCGCGCGGACAAACGGAATACCGAGCTGTTTCAGCGCCAGTTCCAGGCCCATGTTACTCATTAGCGTGCCCACCGCACCGCCGCGCAGCTGGCCCTGACGCAGGCCCTCACGGGCAATGATGTAGAGGATCTGATCGCCGTCGACCTTGTTACCTTCGTGGTCGACCATGATCACGCGGTCGCCGTCGCCGTCCAGCGCAATGCCCAGGTCGGCTTTCTCTGCCAGAACGCGCGCCTGCAGGGCACGAACGTCAGTTGCGCCCACCTGCTCGTTAATGTTCAGACCATCCGGTTCGCAGCCAATGGTGATGACTTTCGCCCCCAGTTCGCGGAAGACATTCGGGGCGATGTGATAGGTCGCGCCATTTGCACAGTCCACCACAATTTTGAGGTGAGCCAGGCTCAGCTCATTCGGGAAGGTGCCTTTACAGAATTCGATATAACGGCCCGCCGCATCAACGATACGGTTAGCTTTACCCAGCTCTGCGGAATCAACGCAGGTGATCTCTTTTTCCATTTCGGCTTCAATGGCTTCTTCCACGTCATCCGGGAGCTTGGTGCCGTCAATGGAGAAGAATTTAATGCCGTTGTCGTAGAACGGGTTATGAGAAGCTGAGATAACAATCCCCGCTTCCGCGCGGAAGGTACGCGTCAGATACGCGACTGCAGGCGTTGGCATTGGGCCCGTAAAGGACGCGGACAGTCCAGCCGCCGCCAGACCCGCCTCCAGCGCGGACTCCAGCATATAGCCGGAAATACGGGTGTCTTTACCGATAATGATCTTACGAGAACCATGACGCGCCAGAACTTTACCGGCAGCCCAGCCGAGCTTCAGGACAAAATCAGGGGTGATGGGAGCATCGCCTACGCGCCCACGGATACCGTCGGTACCAAAATATTTACGATTACTCATAGCGTTTGTTTTCCTTCGCTGCCAGTGTGGCTTCCACCACACGCATGGCTTCTACTGTTTCTTTAACGTCATGGACACGAATAATGTGCGCACCCTGCATCGCCGCAATCACCGCGCAGGCCAGGCTGCCGCTCAGGCGTTCGCTCGGCCCCACGTTCAGCAACTGCCCAATCATCGACTTTCTCGACATCCCCACCAGCAGCGGCAGGTCAAAGTGATGGAATTCCGATAATCGCGCAAGCAACGCATAATTGTGGGAGAGATTTTTACCGAAACCGAACCCCGGGTCGAGCAACAATTTCTCTTTTGGGATACCTGCACGTTCGCAGCGCGCAATATGCTCAATAAAGAAGCTATTCACGTCGGCAAAGACATCATCATACTTCGGTGCTTCCTGCATGGTTTTCGGTTGGCCCTGCATGTGCATCAGGCATACCGGTAACCCGGTCTCTGCCGCGGCTTCCAGTGCGCCAGGCTCAGTGAGCGAGCGAATATCATTGATAATGTGAGCGCCCACTCTCGCCACTTCACGAATCACCTCGGGTTTAGAGGTATCAACGGAGATCCACACTTCAAACCGCTGCGCGATAGCTTCAACCACCGGCACCACGCGCGCCAGCTCTTCTTCCACAGACACGTCCGCCGCACCAGGACGCGTCGATTCACCGCCAACGTCAATGATGGTGGCACCCGCATTAATCATTAAATTCGCGTGCTTAACCGCCTCGATAAGCGTGTTATGCGTGCCGCCGTCAGAGAAAGAGTCAGGGGTAACATTCAGGATCCCCATCACATGGGGATGTGAAAGATCGAGATGCGAGTCCTGAGCGAATAATTTCATGGCGAAATCCCTGGTATCTATATCGTTAAACAGAAATGAAAAACCCCGGAGCAAGCTCCAGGGTTTGAGTTACAGAAAAATGCTTCAACAGCAGTAACTTACTTATCGCCCAACTGTTCTGACATGGTGTTGCCCGGGTTTGGCGTACGCGGTTCATCAACCGGACGCGGCGCACGCGGGGTGCCATTGTTGTCAGAATTATTGGAAGCGCCTGGGTCTTCCCAGCCCGCTGGCGGACGCACTTCACGGCGCGCCATCAGGTCGTCAATCTGCGGTGCATCGATAGTCTCATATTTCATGAGCGCATCTTTCATCGAATGCAGGATGTCCATATTGTCGGTCAGGATCTGGCGTGCACGTGCGTAGTTACGTTCTACCAGAGATTTTACTTCCTGATCGATGATACGAGCCGTCTCATCGGACATATGTTTCGCTTTAGCCACAGAACGGCCCAGGAATACTTCACCCTCTTCCTCTGCATACAGCAGCGGGCCGAGTTTGTCGGAGAAGCCCCACTGCGTCACCATGTTACGCGCCAGGTTTGTCGCAACTTTAATGTCGTTGGACGCACCGGTAGAAACATGTTCCACACCGTAGATAATCTCTTCTGCCAGACGACCGCCGTACAGGGTCGAAATCTGGCTTTCCAGCTTCTGGCGGCTGGCGCTGATCGCGTCGCCTTCAGGCAGGAAGAAAGTCACACCCAGCGCACGACCGCGCGGAATAATCGTCACTTTATGCACCGGATCGTGTTCCGGCACGAGGCGACCGATAATCGCGTGACCCGCTTCGTGGTATGCCGTGGACTCTTTCTGCGCTTCTGTCATAACCATGGAGCGACGTTCCGCACCCATCATGATTTTGTCTTTCGCTTTCTCGAACTCCACCATCGATACGACGCGCTTGTTACCGCGAGCGGCAAACAGAGCTGCTTCGTTGACAAGGTTCGCCAAGTCAGCACCGGAGAAGCCCGGGGTACCGCGCGCAATGATTGCCGCGTCGATATCTGGCGCCAGCGGTACGCGACGCATGTGAACTTTCAGAATCTGTTCACGGCCGCGAACGTCCGGCAGACCCACAACAACCTGACGGTCGAAACGGCCTGGACGCAGCAGCGCAGGGTCAAGTACGTCAGGACGGTTAGTCGCCGCGATAACGATGATACCTTCGTTACCTTCGAAGCCGTCCATCTCAACCAGCATCTGGTTCAGTGTCTGTTCACGTTCATCGTGACCACCGCCCAGGCCTGCGCCACGCTGGCGGCCTACGGCGTCGATTTCATCGATGAAGATAATGCACGGTGCTGCCTTCTTGGCCTGCTCGAACATGTCACGCACACGAGATGCACCGACACCCACGAACATTTCGACGAAGTCAGAACCTGAAATAGTAAAGAACGGCACCTTCGCTTCACCTGCGATGGCTTTCGCCAGCAGGGTTTTACCGGTACCCGGAGGGCCAACCATCAGCACGCCTTTCGGGATCTTACCGCCCAGCTTCTGGAAACGGCTCGGTTCACGCAGGTATTCAACCAGTTCACCCACCTCTTCTTTCGCTTCGTCACAACCGGCGACGTCAGCGAAGGTGGTCTTGATCTGGTCTTCCGTCAGCATACGCGCCTTGCTCTTACCGAACGACATGGCACCTTTGCCACCGCCGCCCTGCATCTGACGCATAAAGAAGATCCAGACGCCAATAAGAAGCAGCATCGGGAACCAGGAAATGAAGATAGAAGCCAGCAGGCTTGGTTCTTCTGGCGGCTCACCTACCACCTTGACGTTTTTGGTCAGAAGGTTATCAAGCAGCTTAGGATCGTTCACCGGGATGTAAGTCGTGTAACGGTTACTATCTTTCTTGGTAACGTTGATCTCACGTCCGTTGATACGCGCTTCGCGAACCTGGTCCTGATTGACCTCCTGCAGGAAGGTAGAATAATCCACCTTGCGGCCATTCGACTCGCTGGGCCCAAAGCTCTGGAATACTGACATCAGCACAACGGCAATGACCAGCCAGAGTATTAGGTTTTTCGCCATGTCACTCAAGGGATTAACCTCATATTACAACTGTGTTAAAAACAGCGTCAGGATACTCTATATCCAGTTTCATTCAAACTTTCGCCTGAAATCTACCGGTTATCATTTTCGCCCGGTCGCTACAATATACACTTCTCGGGAACGGGCCCGGGAAGAGTCCGGCTTACGAACTTTAACCTTCGCAAACAGGGAGCGAATTTCCTTAAGATACTCCTCGAAACCTTCGCCCTGAAACACCTTCACAACAAAACTACCACCAGGCGCTAGTACATCACGACACATTTCTAACGCTAGCTCCACCAGATACATGGCGCGGGGGATATCCACCGCCGGTGTTCCGCACATATTTGGTGCCATATCTGACATGACAACCTGGACCTTACTATCACCTACACGATCAAGTAACGCTTTCAGCACTAATTCATCACGAAAGTCGCCCTGAAGGAAGTCGACACCGACGATGGGATCCATTGGTAAAAGATCGCACGCGATGATTCGGCCCGTTCCGCCGATCTGCGTTACCGCATACTGGGACCATCCGCCAGGTGCCGCACCGAGGTCAACAACCGTCATCCCCGGCTTAAAAAGTTTGTCACTTTGCTGTATTTCATCAAGTTTAAACCAGGCACGGGAACGTAACCCCTTTTTCTGTGCCTGTTGAACATATTTATCGCTAAAGTGTTCCTGAAGCCAGCGGCTGGAGCTGGCAGAACGCTTTTTACCTGTCATTTAACATTTCCGTCCTGGTTCATCGTTACCTGCCTGTGACGTAAATTTCTACGCAGCTATTTGGCGATATAAGGGAGATGGCGGTAGAATGAACCGTTTTCAATCCCAACGTAAGCAAAAATATACGATGAATCTGAGTACTAAACAAAAACAGCACCTTAAAGGTCTGGCACATCCGCTCAAGCCTGTAGTGATGCTTGGCAACAATGGTTTGACCGAAGGGGTGCTTGCCGAGATTGAACAAGCGCTGGAACACCACGAGCTGATCAAGGTGAAAATCGCCTCTGAAGACAGAGACACTAAAAACCTGATCGTGGAAGCCATCGTGCGCGAAACCGGCGCCTGTAATGTACAGGTCATCGGTAAAACGCTGGTGCTCTACCGCCCATCTAAAGAGCGTAAAATCTCGCTGCCACGCTAAGGATATCCTGAATCAAACACATTTTCTGTGTGAAACGAGGGATTTCTGTCAGCAGGCGAGCAAAATGCCATGCTCCTTGAGTTGATAAAAGGCCGCTATGCGGCCTTTTTCTTTTCTTTACAATGTATCAACATCTTAGTAGAGAAGCGAATTACAGGTATTCAACCTTAATAATTTCGTATTCCACTTCACCACCAGGGGTGCGGATGGTGACAACATCGTCCTGCTCTTTGCCAATCAGGCCGCGAGCAATCGGGGAGTTCACTGAAATCAGGTTCTGTTTGAAGTCTGCTTCATCATCACCGACGATGCGATAGGTTTGCTCTTCGTCGTTGTCCAGGTTTAGGACGGTAACGGTAGAACCAAAGATCACACGCCCGTTGTTAGGCATTTTGGTGATATCGATAACCTGTGCATTGGAAAGTTTTGCTTCGATATCTTTAATACGCCCTTCACAGAAGCCCTGCTGCTCACGCGCGGCGTGGTATTCAGCATTCTCTTTCAGGTCGCCATGCTCGCGCGCATCCGCGATAGCGGCGATGATTTCAGGACGACGCACGGATTTAAGGAAATCCAGCTCTTCGCGCAGTTTTTCGGCACCACGTAAGGTCATCGGAATAGCTTGCATTTGTTATACCTCTTAAACATTCCTGTTGGGAGCAGTGTTCCCTGCTCCTGCCCCCCTAAGCGGGCAAGAAGCAAAAAGAAAACCGACCCGGGAGCAATGCCCCAGGTCAGCAGCAATTTTTCAATTTGATATGCATTTTACCGCGAAGTTCACTATGGGTCATCGTTTACTTTGCAGTGCCATGCACCGTAGTATGACGGTTTGTTTTCGGGTTGTTAGCGCGAGATTATGCGATTTTCCAGATTTATCATCGGATTGACTACCAGTATAACGTTCACCGCCCAGGCCGCGAATGTTGATGAGTACATTAATCAGCTCCCCGCAGGCGCGAACCTCGCCCTGATGGTGCAGAAGGTTGGCGCACAGGCTCCCGAGATTGACTATCATAGTCAACAGATGGCGCTGCCTGCCAGTACCCAAAAGGTGATCACTGCCCTCGCCGCCCTGCTCCAGCTCGGTCCTGACTTCCGTTTTACGACCACACTCGAGACCAAAGGTAACGTCGAGGGTGGCGCACTGAAAGGCGATCTTATCGCCCGTTTTGGCGGCGATCCGACCTTTAAGCGACAGGATATCCGCAATATGGTTGCGGTACTGAAAAAATCTGGCGTACAGAAAATTGATGGCAATGTGCTGATCGACACATCCATCTTTGCCAGCCACGATAAAGCCCCAGGCTGGCCGTGGAACGACATGACCCAGTGTTTTAGCGCCCCGCCCGCCGCCGCAATCGTTGACCGTAACTGCTTCTCGGTTTCGCTTTACAGCGCGCCAAAGCCAGATGATTTAGCTTTTATCCGCATAGCGTCCTACTATCCGGTCACAATGTTTAGCCAGGTCCGCACGCTGGCGAAAGGCTCCCCGGATGCGCAATATTGTGAGCTGGACGTCGTGCCGGGCGATCTGAACCGCTTCACGCTTACCGGCTGCCTGACGCAGCGCGCCGATCCGCTGCCGCTGGCCTTTGCGATACAGGATGGTGCAAGCTATGCGGGTGCAATTCTGAAAGATGAGCTAAAACAAGCGGGCATTACATACAGCGGCACGCTGCTTCGCCAGACGCAGGTCAACCAGCCCGGCACGGTCATCGCCAGCAAACAATCTCCGCCGCTGCACGATTTACTGCGAATCATGCTGAAAAAGTCTGACAACATGATTGCCGACACCGTGTTCCGCATGATTGGCCACGCGCGTTTCGGCGTGCCGGGCACCTGGCGCGCGGGTTCAGACGCCGTTCGTCAGATCCTACGCCAGCAGGCCGGGATCGAGCTGGGCAATACCATCGCCGTCGATGGCTCCGGATTATCGCGTCATAATTTGATCTCGCCGGCCACGATGATGCAGGTACTTCAGTACATTGCACAGCATGACACTGAGCTAAACTTTATTTCGATGCTGCCGCTGGCCGGGCATGACGGTTCGCTGCAGTATCGCGCCGGGCTTCACGCTGCCGGCGTGGATGGCAAAGTATCCGCTAAGACAGGCTCGCTGCAGGGGGTTTACAACCTTGCAGGCTTCATCACTACCGCCAGCGGACAACGCATGGCATTCGTGCAGTATCTTTCCGGCTATGCCGTCGAACCGGCCGACCAGCGCAATCGTCGTATTCCGCTTGTTCGCTTCGAAAGCAGGCTCTATAAGGACATCTACCAGAATAACTAGCGATGAAACTACTTATAGTTGAAGACGATCTGTTATTGCAGGAAGGGCTGGCGCTGGGGCTGGCCAATGAAGGCTATGCTCTCGACTGCGCTGGCACCGCAGCGGAGGCGGACTCTCTGATCCAGAGCGGGGAATACAGCCTGGTGATCCTCGATTTGGGCTTGCCAGATAAAGACGGCGCCACGCTGCTCAGTCAGTGGCGACGTCGCGGTATCGCCAACCCGGTATTGATCCTGACGGCACGCGATGCCATTGAGGATCGTATCACCGGCCTCGACGCAGGCGCAGATGATTACCTGGTGAAGCCTTTTGCGCTTGCGGAGCTGCAGGCTCGGGTACGAGCGTTGATTCGCCGTTATCTGGGCCATAGTGATAATTTACTGACCGACGGCGATATTACACTGAATTTGCAAACCCAGCAGGTACTGCGCCGGGATCAGGCGGTAGAGGTGACGCCAAAAGAGTTCGCCCTGCTTACGCGTCTGATCATGCGCAGCGGGCAAACGGTGCACAGAGAAACGCTCCAGCAGGATATCTACTCCTGGCAGGACGACCCGGGGTCAAATACCCTTGAAGTTCACATTCATAACCTACGTCGCAAGCTCGGCAAGGACAGAATCAAAACCGTCCGTGGCGTTGGCTATCGCCTTGAGAGCCAGAAATGAACAGCATGCGTCGGCGTTTGATGGTGCTGCTGGCGGTTATTCTCTTATTTTTCCAGCTGATAAGCGTCATCTGGCTGTGGCATGAAAGCCGTGAGCAGATTGGTTTTCTGGTGAATGAAACGCTGTCGGCAAAAACCCGCAATAACCATGTCGAAAAAGAGATCCGCGAGGCGATCGCTTCCCTTCTCGTCCCTTCTCTGGTGATGGTCGGTTTCACGCTGCTGTTTTCATTCTGGGCGGTCACCTGGATAACCCGACCGCTGAATAAACTGCGTGACAGCCTGGCTAACCGTTCGGCGGATAACTTAACTCCGCTTCCTATGTATTCCGACATGGAAGAAATAGGCGCGGTGACAACCTCCCTGAACCAGCTGCTCGCCCGGCTGGACAATACTATTCAGCAGGAGCGTCTCTTCACCGCTGACGCCGCACACGAGCTTCGAACGCCGCTGGCCGGTATCCGGCTTCATCTGGAGCTTATGGCGCAGTCAGGCGCACCACAGGCCGCGACGTTAATTAGCCGTATCGATCAGCTCATGCATACCGTCGAACAGCTGCTGATGCTGGCCCGTGCCGGACAGGCAATGGCCAGCGGACACTACGAAACCGTGAGCTGGACGGAAAATATCATTGAACCTCTCGGCCTGGGCCATGAAGCCAAAGAGCATACGGTGATTTGGCCCGCTAAAAGCGCGCTCACGGTTCAGGGAGATGCCGTGCTCCTGCGTCTGATGCTGCGCAACCTGCTGGAGAATGCCGGGCGCTACAGCCCGGCAGGGACAACGATTACAGTGACATTAACCGGGGTCGACGGGGGAACGCAGATTAGCGTGATCGATCAGGGGCCAGGTATTGATGAAGCGCACCGACAGTCAATTACCGAGCCATTCCGCCGTCTTGACCAGCGCTACGGTGGCAGCGGTCTGGGCCTGAGTATCGTGCAGCGCATCGTGCAGCTCCACCACGGCAGGTTGACGCTTGAGAATGGCTCTGAAGGTGGTTTGATCGCCAGCTGCTGGCTGCCCGCAACGCTGGAATAAAAAAAAGCCCCCATAATGGGGGCTTTGGACAGACATTAGTGCTTGTAGATGAACTCGACGCCTTCTTCGTCGTCTTCATCCCAGTCATCGTCCCAGTCTTCATCATCTTCTTCAGCTTCCAGCTCTTCGAGCTGCTGACGGTGGTAGTCATCCCACATGAATTCGACTTTTTCAGGCTGTTTCGCTTCTTCCGCCTGAACAATTGGGTTCTCAATGATGAAGGTCATCACATCCCAGCACAGATCTTTCACGCCAACCTGGCTTGCCGCAGAGATCAGGTAGTATTTATCTTCCCAACCCATTGCTTCAGCAATCGCTTTAGCTTTCGCTTCCGCTTCGGTTTTGTCCATCAGGTCAATCTTGTTGAAGACCAGCCAGCGTGGTTTATTCGCCAGTTTTTCGCTGTATTTTTCCAGCTCACCGATGATGATGCGGGCGTTTTCAACCGGATCGGAACCGTCGATAGGATCGATATCGATAAGGTGCAGCAGCACGCGGCAACGCTCAAGGTGTTTCAGGAAGCGAATACCCAGACCCGCGCCTTCCGCAGCGCCTTCAATCAGACCCGGAATATCGGCAACCACAAAGCTCTTCTCGTTATCCATACGGACAACGCCCAGGCTTGGTACCAGCGTGGTAAACGGATAGTCCGCCACTTTTGGTTTCGCCGCAGAAACGGCGCGAATGAACGTCGATTTACCGGCGTTTGGCATACCCAGCATGCCCACGTCTGCCAGAAGCATCAGCTCCAGCTGCAGATCGCGCTTATCACCCGGCGTACCCATCGTTTTCTGACGCGGAGTACGGTTAACGGAGGATTTGAAACGGCTGTTACCCAGACCGTGCCAGCCACCTTTCGCCACCATCAGGCGCTGACCGTGTTTGGTCATGTCACCCATGGTTTCACCGGTTCCCTGGTCAATCACACGCGTACCGACCGGAACTTTAATGGTGACATCTTTACCGCGTTTCCCGGTACAGTCACGGCTCTGGCCGTTCTGGCCGCGCTCGGCGCGGAAGGATTTTTCGAAACGGTAGTCGATCAGCGTGTTGAGGTTCTCATCCGCCTCCAGCCACACGTCACCACCATCCCCGCCGTCGCCGCCGTCAGGACCGCCACGTGGGATATACTTTTCACGGCGGAAGCTCACGCAACCATTGCCGCCATCACCAGCCACGACCAGGATCGTCGCTTCATCAACAAACTTCATTTTACTCTCCGTAACTCATTCGCCTGAGCGGGGGACTACTACAACCGCTTCATTTTTGCGCCAACGTCCCCAAAGACGATGACCAATGGCGGA
This sequence comes from Enterobacter sp. CGMCC 5087, assembly GCF_003144775.1. NCBI lineage: Bacteria > Pseudomonadati > Pseudomonadota > Gammaproteobacteria > Enterobacterales > Enterobacteriaceae > Enterobacter > Enterobacter sp. CGMCC 5087. The sequence goes on from NZ_QFXN01000208.1 coordinate 13,132, forward strand.
ATACATCGCGCCCGCAACCACGACAAACGCACCGAGATAGCCCAACAGGTTGAGCATCGGTCTGACGAAGACATCGGGCCAGGCCATTGATAACAAATCTGAAAATAACAGCGTAAACAGCGGAGTAAGCGTAATTAACGCGCTCACCTGTGCTGCCTGCCAGCGCGCCATCGCTTCGGCCAGCGCGCCATAACCGACCAGCGTGTTCAGCCCACAAAAAATGAGGCACGCCAGTTGCCAGTCGCTAAGCTGGGAAATCACACCCGGCTTTGCTAATGGCAGCAATGCTATTGTACACAAAGTGTACAGTAAAAAGAGGATCTGCTGCGAGGCAAGTCGACGCAATAACACCTTTTGTGCGACGCCATAGCTCACCCAGACCGTTGCTGCCCCCACACCAAAAATTACACCCCATGTGTAATCCGTCAGGCGGGTGAAAATCTCTATCAGACTGGTGTTGAAGAACATCACCAGACCGCACAGCAGCATGCTCGCCCCGATAATCTGCGTACCACGCATCTTTTCCTTGAGAATAAAGACGCTGGCGACCATCATGCCCACCGGTGAAAGCTGGCCTATCACCTGCGACGCCGTGGGGCTGAGATATTGCAGGGAAGAGCTGAACAGGATGAAGTTACCGAACAGACCGCCCGTCGCGATAGCCAGCAATACCAGCCAGCGCGGTTTGCGGAAAAGCCGCAAGGGTGGAAGCTTACCTTTGATAGCCAGAATGGCCCCGAGGCCGATGCTTGCCATCAGAAAGCGATAAAAGACCACCGTAGGCGGCTCCATCACTTCCAGAACCTGCTTCATTGCAATTGGCAGCGCACCCCAGCACATTGCGGTAGTGAGCGCCAAAAGAATACCAATGCCGGCCTGCTGCTTCATGCCCGTTTTCCCTACAGAAAAAATTACCGGGTTTCCAATGTAAAAAGCCCCGCAACAGGTTGCGGGGCTTTAATCCGTTACCGGACCGAGAAAACCTTACTCAGCAACGATGCTGATGTATTTACGGTTGTTCGGGCCTTTAACTTCAAATTTCACTTTACCGTCTGCTTTAGCAAACAGAGTGTGGTCACGACCGCAACCTACGTTGTTGCCAGCGTGGAATTTGGTACCACGTTGACGAACGATGATGCTACCCGCCAGAACGGATTCGCCACCGAAACGCTTAACGCCAAGGCGTTTAGCTTCTGAATCGCGACCGTTACGTGTGGAGCCGCCAGCCTTTTTATGTGCCATTTAAATCTCTCCTCAGGTCTTAGGCGCTGATGCCAGTAATTTTCACATCAGTGAACCACTGACGGTGGCCCTGCTGCTTACGGTAGTGCTTACGACGACGAAACTTAACGATTTTAACTTTCTCGCCACGACCGTGTGCAACAACTTCAGCTTTGATAACGCCGCCATCAACGAAAGGAACGCCGATTTTGACTTCTTCACCGTTTGCGATCATCAGAACTTCTGCGAACTCAACAGATTCGCCAGTTGCGATGTCCAGCTTTTCCAGGCGAACGGTCTGACCTTCGCTTACTCGGTGTTGTTTACCACCACTTTGGAAAACCGCGTACATATAAACTCCGCTTCCGCGCACGTCCTCGTATGAATCAGAGTGCGCTATAAATATTCACAATAGGGCGCGAATATTACGCAAAACGCGAGCCTTTGACAAGTGCTACCGTCAATACATGAAGAAAAAAAACACAACACGTACGGTAACGTTTATCTGTGCCGTTTTTTCAGTACAATCAGCACTACTATTGATAAACCGAAACCCTTCGTTACCCCATTGAAGATGGGATCAACAGGATAAAAAGCCCGGCTTTTGCGATGAATTTAGAAAAAATCAACGAGTTAACCGCGCAAGATATGGCGGGTGTGAATGCAGCAATCCTGGAGCAACTCAACTCTGACGTTCAGCTGATCAATCAGTTGGGCTATTACATCGTCAGCGGCGGCGGTAAACGCATTCGTCCGATGATTGCCATTCTGGCTGCCAGAGCCGTTGGCTATCAGGGAAATGCTCACATCACTATCGCAGCGCTCATCGAATTTATTCACACGGCGACGCTTCTGCATGACGATGTTGTGGATGAATCGGATATGCGCCGTGGCAAAGCCACGGCAAACGCCGCTTTCGGAAACGCAGCCAGCGTCCTGGTGGGGGATTTTATCTATACCCGTGCCTTCCAGATGATGACCAGCCTGGGCTCACTGAAAGTGCTGGAAGTGATGTCCGAAGCCGTAAACGTCATTGCTGAAGGCGAAGTGCTGCAGCTGATGAACGTCAACGACCCTGACATTACCGAAGAAAACTACATGCGCGTCATCTACAGCAAAACTGCGCGCCTCTTTGAAGCGGCTGCCCAGTGTTCCGGCATTCTGGCTGACTGTACCGAAGCACAGGAAAAAGGCCTGCAGGACTATGGCCGCTATCTGGGTACGGCATTCCAGCTGATTGATGATTTGCTGGACTACAGTGCGGACGGCGAGACGCTCGGCAAAAACGTGGGCGATGACCTGAACGAAGGCAAACCAACTCTGCCGCTGCTTCATGCTATGCGCAATGGAACAGCCGACCAGGCGAAAATGATCCGTGAAGCGATTGAGCAGGGAAATGGCCGCCATCTTCTGGAACCTGTACTGGAAACCATGGCTATCTGCGGATCGCTGGAATGGACGCGTCAGCGTGCGGAAGAAGAAGCCGACAAAGCCATCGAAGCGCTTCAGGTCATTCCAGACAGCCCATGGCGCGATGCACTGATTGGTCTTGCTCACATTGCCGTTCAGCGCGACCGTTAATCCCCTTGTTTCTCCCCGCAGCGATAGCGGGGAGATTCCAGTACACACCTGTAAATTCCGTGTTCATGTAAATTCATCGGTTTAGAGACCGCATGAATAAAGCCGTGTCTTATTCTGAATATCCCTTCAAGTAACGCGAACTTTTTAGAACAAGAAGTTGAAATGGGTATAGTAACCGCGTCGTTTCAGAAGAAACGGCGTAGGTGAATCCGAACTTAAGGACGGCGTTATGGATACGAAATTTATCGACTGGCACACGGCTGATATTATTGCCGCACTGCGCAAAAGAGGCACTTCACTGGCAGCAGAGTCCCGCCGCCATGGACTGAGTTCTTCAACTCTGGCAAACGCCCTCACCCGCCCCTGGCCCAAGGGAGAATTAATTATCGCGACGGCGCTGGATACGCATCCGTGGGTAATTTGGCCTTCGCGCTACCACGATCCCATTACCCATGAATTTATCGACAGATCGCGCATGATTCGCCAGAGAAAGGTAAAAAGAGAACCGCAGGAATAACGCGTTTTTGACAGGAACAGCAACCCCCCGGTCATTGCTGGCAGGGGGCTGCCGGAACGATTACTCGCCCTTCACACGCTCGATGTTGGCACCCAGCGCGCGCAGTTTATCTTCGATACGCTCATAACCACGATCGATGTGATAGATACGGTCCACGATGGTTGTACCTTCCGCGATACAACCCGCCAGCACCAGGCTTGCAGACGCACGCAGATCGGTTGCCATCACCTGAGCACCTGACAGTTTCTCAACACCGTGGCAGATCACGGTATTACTTTCGATCTCAGCATGCGCGCCCATACGGATCAGCTCCGGTACGTGCATAAAGCGGTTCTCGAAAATGGTTTCTGTGATGAAGCCAGTGCCTTCGGCAACCAGGTTCAACAGGGTGAACTGTGCCTGCATGTCCGTAGGGAACGCCGGATGCGGCGCCGTACGCACGTTGACCGCTTTTGGACGCTGCCCGTGCATATCAAGACTGATCCAGTCTTCGCCGATTTCGATATCCGCACCCGCATCGCGCAGTTTCGCCAGCACCGCATCCAGGGTATCTGGCTGCGCGTTGCGACAAACAATCTTCCCGCCAGAAATCGCCGCAGCGACCAGGAAGGTACCAGTTTCGATACGGTCCGGCAGAACGCGATAGACACCGCCGCCCAGACGCTCAACGCCTTCGATGGTGATACGGTCGGTACCCTGACCGGAAATCTTCGCCCCCAGCGCCACGAGGAAGTTGGCGGTATCCACGATCTCAGGTTCGCGCGCGGCGTTTTCGATGATGGTAGTACCTTCTGCCAGCGTCGCCGCAGACATAATGGTGACAGTTGCGCCCACGCTCACTTTGTCCATGACGATGTGCGCGCCTTTCAGACGACCATTAACGGACGCTTTAACGTAACCTTCTTCCAGCTTGATCTCGGCGCCCAGTTTTTCCAGACCAAAGATGTGCAGGTCAACCGGACGCGCACCGATAGCGCAGCCGCCCGGCAGAGAGACCTGACCCTGACCAAAACGCGCTACCAGCGGGCCAAGCGCCCAGATGGATGCACGCATGGTTTTCACCAGATCGTAAGGGGCTGAAAAGTTGTTCACCTTGCTGGCGTCGATCCAGACGGAACCGTTACGCTCAACTTTCGTGCCCAGCTGGGTGAGCAGCTTCATGGTGGTGTCGATATCTTTCAGCTTCGGTACGTTCTGAATTTCTACCGGCTCTTCAGCCAGCAGCGCAGCAAAGAGGATTGGCAGCGCGGCGTTTTTAGCGCCAGAAATTGTGACTTCGCCCTGGAGACGCGTTGGCCCCTGTACACGAAATTTATCCATTGTGTGCTCTCTTATAAATTCAACCGTGCTGCGGGCCTGTCGCCCTCAGCTCAAAAACCGTTTAGTTTGCGATCGCGTGCCCACTCTTGCGGGGTGAACGCTTTAATCGACAGGGCGTGGATGCGGTTATCCGCAATATATTCCATCAGCGGCGCGTACACAGCCTGCTGTTTCTTCACGCGGCTCATACCGTCGAACATCTCACCCACAGCAATAACCTGGAAGTGACTGCCATCGCCAGTGACGTGGGCTTCCTGAAGGGAGAGTGCATTCATCAGCACTGTCTGGATTTCATGATTTTCCATGGGCTCTTAATCATCTGATAGTGAAAACAAGCCCAACATCTTAGAGCAAAGTGGCGTTGTCTTAAACAAGCAAAAAGCCCCGACGATGAAACAGTCAGGGCTTTCGGAAGTAACGCACTGAAAATATTAACGAGGCAGTACGTCCTGAGGGAGATTGTAGAGCTGCGCAAGGGTCACGACATTATCGCTCGCGCCGTGAAGCGTGACGCTTGTCCCCTGCTTTTTCCCCACGGAAATCAGATGGGCAAGCAGCGCAACACCTGCCGTATCTACCCGCGTGACGTCTGTCAAATCGATAAGCGTCACGCCCTGCATCGCTTCGTGGCGGTTGTCCCACAGTGGGTTCAGCAGATCCTGATCCAGTTCACCGGACAGCTTTAATGTTTCGCCTTCACGCGACCAGCTGAGTTGCTGTGACATTACTTCTTCTCGTCCAGGGTAATTTTCTGGCGAGAGATAGACTGCAGCTGAGCGGTCAGACCATCAATGCCTTTGGTGCGCAGCAGGTCGCTCCACTCGTTCTGTTTGGTGGTGATCATGCTTACCCCTTCGGCAATCATGTCATACGCCTGCCAGTGACCGGTCTGGCTGTTTTTACGCCACTGGAAATCCAGACGAACCGGCGGACGACCGTTAGGATCGATGATCGTCACACGGATAGGGACGATGGTCGCATCGCCCAGCGGCTGCTCAGGCGCAATCTGATAGGTCTGACCGTGGTACATCGCCAGCGCCTGGCCATAAGCCTGTTTCAGGTATTCACGAAACGCGGCAAAGTACGCATCACGCTGCGCAGGGGTCGCGTCTTTGTAATAACGTCCCAGCACCAGCGCCCCCGCATATTTAATCTGCACGTACGGCAGCAGTTCCTGGTCAACGACGTCGCGCAGATAATCAGGATTAGCACGAATTTTAGGCTGTTCGTTTTTAAGACGGTCGAAGGTCTTCTTCGCCGCTTCGTCCATCAGTTTGTACGGGTTACTCTGATCCGCAGCGTGGGCGGCGGTTAGAGGGGCGATGACCAGCATGGCAACCATTAACAGTCGTTTAAACATGAATGACTTCTCCTGATATTAATTCGCAGCACCTGGGGTCGGCGCGGCATTGGTATGGTCTTCACTCTGCGCAGGGACATTGTCAGACTTTTTCTCATCCCCTTTACTGTTGTAAAGGAACTGACCAATCATATCCTCCAGAACCATCGCGGATTTCGTATCCTGAATGACGCTACCGTCTTTAAGGATAGTCGTTCCCAGCTCGGGATCTTCAAAGCCGACGTTAAGCGCCAGATATTGTTCGCCCAGCAGACCGGAAGTACGAATAGAAAGGGAGCTGGTGTCCGGGATATGGTTGTAACGCTCTTCGATATCCATCGCGACGCGTGGCAGGTAGGTTTTCTCATCCAGCGTAATGTCAGATACGCGTCCGATCACCACGCCGCCGATGCGAACCGGTGAACGCGCCTTCAGCCCGCCGATGTTATCGAAGGTGGCATAGATGCGATACGTCGGCTCGGTGCGCACAGACGTGATATCCGCCGCTCTCAGGCAGATAAACAGCGCGGCCAGCAGCGCCAGCAACAGGAATACACCGACCCAAATTTCATTTTTTCTCGTTTGCATGAACTCAATTCCCAAACATCAGTGCGGTGAGCACAAAATCCAGACCCAGTACGGCCAGCGACGAATGTACGACTGTACGTGTAGTTGCGCGGCTAATGCCCGCCGACGTCGGGATGGCATCGTATCCATTGAACAATGCAATCCAGGTGACCGTAATGGCAAATACCACGCTTTTAATCAGGCAGTTAACCAGATCCATCCGCAGGTCGATGGCGTCCTGCATCGCGGACCAGAAGAAACCGGCATCAATGCCTTTCCAGTGCACGCCAACCAGCGAACCGCCCCAGATACCCACGGCGACAAACAGAATAGTCAGTAACGGTAAAGAGATCACCCCAGCCCAGAAACGCGGCGAGATCACGCGACGCAGCGGATCGACCGCCATCATCTCCATGCTGGAGAGCTGCTCGGTCGCACGCATCAGGCCAATTTCAGCCGTTAATGCCGACCCCGCGCGCCCGGCGAACAGCAGCGCCGCCACAACCGGCCCCAGCTCGCGCAGCAGCGAGAGCGCCACCAGCATCCCAAGGCTGGTTTCTGCACTGTAGGTTGTCAGAACCAGATAGCCCTGCAGCCCAAGCACCATACCGATAAACAGACCGGAGACAATGATGATGAGCATCGACAGCACGCCGACATTATAAAGCTGCCGCACCAGCAGCGGTGCGTGCTTGCGGAATTCCGGCTTGCCGACCAGCGCGTTGAATAACATCAATCCGGCACGCCCGAACGTCCTGATGGTTTTTATGCCACGGTGTCCGAGAGCGGCCAACGCATTTAACAGCATGAGTGGCTTAACTCCCTATTCCCAGTAAATCGTCACGATAGTCGCCCGCCGGGTAGCGGAACGGCACGGGGCCATCGGCAATACCGTCGAGGAACTGCCGCACGCGTGGATCGCAATTTTCCTGCAGCGCCTGAGCGCTGCCGTGTGCGACGATCTTTTTGTCCGCCACGATATAGGCGTAATCGGCAATGCTCAATACTTCAGGTACGTCGTGAGATACCACAATGCAGGTGACGCCAAGCGCGCTGTTCAGTTCAGAGATGAGCTTAACAAGCACGCCCATCGTGATGGGATCCTGTCCAACAAACGGTTCGTCGAACATGATTAAATCAGGTTCTAATGCAATGGCGCGTGCCAGCGCGGCGCGGCGCGCCATCCCGCCGGACAGCTCCGAAGGCATCAGCTTCGCGGCGCCCCGCAAACCGACGGCTTCGAGCTTCATCATCACCGTGCTTTTCAGCAGTTCAGGCGGCAGGCTGGTATGCTCGCGCAGCGGATAGGCCACGTTATCAAAGACATTCATGTCGGTGAACAAGGCTCCCGACTGAAAGAGCATGCTCATGCGTTTGCGGACAGTATACAGACGCGAGCGTGACATCTCCGGGATGTTTTCGCCATCGAAGAGGATTTCACCGCGATCGGGTGGGATTTGCCCACCAATGAGGCGCAGCAGGGTCGTTTTACCGATCCCGGACGGCCCCATGATGGCAGTGATCTTGCCACGCGGTACGGTCAATGAAATATCATCAAATATCAATCTGTTGGCGCGAGAAAAACTCACGCCGCGAACATCGACTAAATTCGCCATCGTTTGGCTCATTTATGGTTCCTTTATTACCCTGCTCACGTTAAGGCATGCCGCCTGAATCAGCCCTCAACTCCGCATTTTTACAGAATAATAGCCGTTGAGGTTAGCGAAAGCTGGCATTTGTTTTACTTTTCCGGCGCATAAAGTCAAAATTAGGAATTCGTTACGCCTCAGACTGTATGCAGTCCAGCCATTCCCGTGCGATGGACCGACGAGTATACCTGAAGAAAGGACTTTTGATGCTTTTAGCAACAGCACTGTTAATAATTGGTTTACTTTTGGTGGTCTACAGTGCTGACCGTTTAGTGTTTGCTGCATCTATCCTGTGTCGCCTGACGGGCGTACCGCCTGTCGTCATCGGGATGACCGTTGTCAGTGTGGGAACGTCACTTCCTGAAATCATCGTCTCTGTCTCGGCATCGCTGCATGGTCAGTTAGACCTGGCAGTAGGTACCGCGATTGGCTCCAACATCGTTAATATACTCTTGATTTTAGGCCTGGCCGCACTGCTCCATCCATTTCGCGTGCATTCTGATGTTCTGCGCCGCGAATTGCCGCTAATGTTAATCGTAAGCCTGCTGGCAGGCTGCGTATTTTACGATGGGGTGCTGAGCTACAGTGACGGCATTTTCCTGCTGGCGCTGGCCGTTATTTGGCTGCTGTATAGTGTTAAAATCGCCCGTCTGGCTGAGAAGCAGGGTCAGGATAGCCTCACGCGGGAGCAGGTCGCCGAACTGCCGCGAGAAGGCACGCTGCCTGTTGCCCTGCTCTGGCTTGGCGTTGCGCTGATCATCATGCCGATGGCAACGCGCATGGTCGTGGATAACGCGACGGTGCTGGCGAACTATTTCGCCATCAGTGAACTTACCATTGGTCTGACGGTGATTGCCATCGGTACCAGCCTGCCGGAGCTGGCCACGGCCATTGCGGGGGCTCGTAAAGGTGAGGATGACATTGCCATAGGTAATATCATCGGTTCCAACATATTTAATATCGCCATTGTGATGGGCCTGCCGGCCCTGATTACGCCAGGGCCCTTTAATCCCCTGGCGTTATCACGCGACTACGGTGTGATGTTATTGGTCAGCGTGATATTTGCCCTGCTCTGCTGGCGGCGGCAACGACAGATCGGCAAAGGCGCAGGCGCGCTGCTGACGGGTGGATTTATCGTATGGATGGCGATGCTGTACTGGCTCTCGCCTCTTCTCTCTGGGTAAACGGAAACGCATTATGTCGCAAATAGAATTGCAGCCGGGTTTTGACTTTCAGAAAGCAGGCAAAGAGGTTCTGGAGATTGAACGTGAAGGTCTGGCGCAGTTAGATCAGTACATTAATCAGGATTTTAGTCTGGCATGTGAGAAGATGTTCTACTGTGCCGGCAAAGTCGTGGTGATGGGGATGGGTAAGTCCGGCCACATTGGACGCAAAATGGCGGCAACGTTTGCCAGCACCGGAACCTCTTCCTTCTTTGTACATCCGGGGGAAGCCGCGCACGGTGACCTGGGTATGGTCACGCCGCAGGATATCGTCATCGCGCTGTCTAACTCCGGGGAGTCCAATGAAATTCTGGCGCTGATCCCGGTACTGAAGCGACTGCAGGTGCCGCTTATTTGCATGACCAGCCGTCCGGAAAGCAGCATGGCGCGGGCGGCGGATATTCACCTGTGCGTGAAAGTGCCCAAGGAGGCCTGTCCGCTCGGCCTGGCGCCGACGTCCAGCACCACGGCCGCGCTGGTCATGGGTGATGCGCTTGCCGTCGCGCTGCTCGAAGCCCGCGGTTTTACGCCGGAGGATTTCGCGCTTTCCCACCCCGGCGGCGCGCTGGGGCGCAAGCTTCTGCTTCGGGTAAACGATATTATGCACACCGGGGATGAGATCCCTCACGTCAGTAAAGAAGCCTCCCTGCGTGATGCGCTGCTGGAAATCACCCGTAAGAATCTGGGTATGACGGTCGTGTGCGACGATCTGATGAAAATTCAGGGGATCTTCACCGATGGCGACCTGCGTCGCGTGTTCGACATGGGTGTAGATGTCCGCACGCTCGGCATTGCCGACGTGATGACGCCGGGCGGTATCCGCGTCCGTCCGGGTACGCTGGCGGTGGATGTGCTGAACCTGATGCAGTCCCGTCACATTACCTCAGTGATGGTTGCCGATGGCGACCAGTTGCTGGGTGTGGTACATATGCATGATCTGCTGCGCGCAGGCGTAGTGTAATGAAGGATAAGACAATGAGTAATGCGGGTGCATCCCTTGCAACCTGTTATGGACCGGTCAGCACCCAGATGATGGCGAAGGCGGAAAACATTCGTCTGCTCATCCTGGACGTGGATGGCGTACTTTCCGATGGCCTGATTTACATGGGCAATAATGGTGAAGAGCTGAAAGCGTTTAACGTTCGCGACGGCTACGGTATCCGCTGTGCGCTCACCTCGGGTATTGAGGTGGCTATCATCACCGGGCGAAAAGCTAAACTGGTAGAAGACCGCTGTGAAACCTTAGGAATTACCCATCTGTATCAGGGTCAATCCGATAAGATGGCAGCCTTTAAGGATTTACTGGGTAAACTGGCTGTCGCACCGGAAAACGTGGCCTACGTCGGGGACGATCTGATTGACTGGCCCGTGATGGCTGAAGTCGGGCTGAGCATCGCCGTTGCCGATGCGCATCCGCTGCTGATCCCGCGCGCTGATTATGTCACCCACATCAACGGGGGCCGTGGTGCCGTACGTGAAGTCTGCGATCTGCTTTTGCTGGCGCAGGGCAAGCTTGATGAGGCCAAAGGGCAATCGATATGAGTAAAACCAGACGCTGGATTATCATTTTGCTTTCGCTTGTCGCACTGGTATTGATTGGCGTGAACCTTGCCGATCGCGACGATACGCAAACGGAAGTGGTCAACAATAACGATCCAACCTATAAAAGCGATCACAGCGACACCGTGGTCTACAGCCCGGAAGGCGCGCTGAACTATCGCCTGATTGCCCAGCATGTTGAATATTTTTCAGATGACGGTATTTCGTGGTTTACCCAGCCTGTCATGACCACATTTGATAAGGACAAAGTGCCGACGTGGTCAATTAAGTCAGATCGGGCAAAACTGACAAATGACCGTATGCTTTATCTGTATGGTCACGTTGAAGTCAACGCCCTGACCGCTGACTCGCAACTGAGAAAAATTACGACGGATAATGCCCAGATTAACCTGGTAACCCAGGACGTGACCTCGCAGGATCTGGTCACACTGTATGGCACAACATTTAATTCCAGCGGTTTGAGAATGCGCGGGAACTTACGCAGCAAGAACGCCGAGCTGATTGAAAAGGTTAGAACCTCCTATGAAATTCAAAACAAACAAACTCAGCCTTAAAGTAATTATCGCCAGCGCGATGCTGGCGACCAGTCTCCCCGCGCTTGCTGTAACGGGCGATACCGACCAACCGATCCATATCGAGTCTGATACCCAGTCTCTCGATATGCAGGGCAACGTCGTCACCTTCACGGGTAACGTCGTCATGACTCAGGGCACCATCAAAATTAACGCCGACAAAGTGGTCGTGACCCGTCCGGGTGGCGAGCAGGGCAAAGAGATCATTGATGGTTACGGCAACCCGGCAACCTTCTACCAGATGCAGGACAACGGCAAGCCGGTGAAAGGCCACGCCTCGCATATGCACTACGAGCTGGCGAAGGATCTGGTCATCCTGACCGGAAACGCGTATCTGGAACAGCTGGACAGCAACATTACCGGCGACCAGATCACCTATCTGGTGAAAGAGCAAAAAATGCAGGCTTCCAGCGAGAAAGGCAAACGCGTCACGACCGTACTGGTTCCGTCGCAGCTGCAGGACAAAGGCAAAGGCCAGGCCCCGGCACAGAAGAAGAGTAACTAATTCGTTATGGCAACATTAACTGCAAAAAATCTCGCGAAGGCCTACAAGGGCCGCCGTGTCGTAGAAGATGTCAGTCTGACCGTCAACTCCGGCGAAATCGTGGGGCTGCTTGGCCCTAACGGTGCGGGTAAAACCACCACTTTCTACATGGTCGTTGGCATTGTGCCGCGCGATGCCGGCAACATTATCATTGACGATGAAGACATCAGCCTTCTGCCGCTGCACGCGCGCGCGCGTCGCGGGATCGGCTACCTGCCGCAGGAAGCTTCCATTTTCCGTCGTCTCAGCGTTTACGATAACCTGATGGCGGTCCTGCAAATTCGTAACGATCTGACCAGCGAACAGCGTCAGGATCGTGCCAACGAGCTGATGGAAGAGTTCCACATTGAGCATCTGCGTGACAGCCTCGGTCAGGCACTCTCCGGGGGTGAACGCCGTCGCGTTGAGATTGCGCGCGCGCTGGCCGCAAACCCGAAATTTATCCTTCTGGATGAACCCTTTGCCGGCGTTGACCCGATCTCGGTTATCGACATTAAACGCATCATTGAACACCTGCGTGACAGCGGGCTTGGCGTACTGATCACCGACCACAACGTCCGTGAAACGCTGGCCGTGTGTGAACGCGCGTATATTGTGAGCCAGGGCAATCTGATCGCCCACGGTACGCCGCAACAGATCCTCGAAGACGATCATGTTAAGCGCGTCTATCTTGGGGAAGACTTCAGACTCTGATAGGGTAGAGGTAACGTAACGCCGAACCGGAGAAAAATGCTCTGAACATGAAGCAAGGTTTGCAATTAAGGCTCAGCCAACAACTGGCGATGACGCCGCAGCTACAGCAGGCAATTCGCCTGTTGCAGCTGTCCACGTTAGAACTTCAGCAGGAGCTCCAGCAGGCGCTGGACAGCAACCCCCTGCTGGAACAAACCGATCTTCATGACGAGGTAGATACTCAGCAGTCACAGGATACAGAAGCGCTCGACACCGCGGATGCACTCGAACAAAAAGAGATGCCCGACGAGCTACCGCTGGATGCCAGCTGGGATGAAATCTACACCGCCGGAACCCCTTCCGGTACGCGTGCAGACTACCAGGATGATGAGCTACCGGTCTATCAGGGAGAAACCACCCAGTCGCTGCAGGATTACCTGATGTGGCAGGTGGAACTTACCCCCTTCTCCGATACCGACCGCGCG
>NZ_QFXN01000209.1:0-4578 GCF_003144775.1 Enterobacter sp. CGMCC 5087
ACCTCAATTGTCGATGCCGTTGACGACACCGGCTATTTGACCGTCACGCTGGACGATATTCTGGAAAGCATGGGCGACGACGAGATTGAGCTTGAGGAAGTCGAAGCCGTTCTGAAGCGCATCCAGCGTTTCGATCCGGTAGGCGTGGCCGCAAAAGATCTGCGCGACTGCCTGCTGATCCAGCTTTCTCAGTTCAGCAAAGAGACGCCATGGCTCGACGAGGCGCGTTTAATCATAAGCGATCATCTGGATCTGTTGGCCAACCACGATTTCCGCAGCCTGATGCGCGTCACGCGCCTGAAGGAAGAGGTGCTGAAAGAAGCGGTGAATCTGATCCAGTCGCTCGATCCGCGCCCGGGACAGTCGATCCAGACCAGCGAGCCGGAGTACGTCATCCCGGACGTGCTGGTCAGAAAACACAATGACCGCTGGGTCGTTGAACTGAATTCAGACAGCATCCCTCGCCTGCAAATCAACCAGCAGTATGCCTCCATGTGCACCAGCGCACGTAACGACTCCGACAATCAATATATTCGCAGCAATCTTCAGGAAGCGCGATGGCTGATCAAAAGTCTGGAGAGCCGAAATGATACGCTGCTACGCGTCAGCCGCTGTATTGTCGAACAGCAGCAGGCGTTCTTTGAGCAGGGCGAAGAGTATATGAAACCGATGGTACTGGCGGATATCGCTCAGGCCGTCGAGATGCATGAATCAACCATTTCCCGTGTCACCACGCAGAAGTATCTGCACAGTCCACGCGGTATATTTGAGCTTAAGTATTTCTTCTCCAGCCATGTGAATACCGAGGGCGGCGGCGAAGCGTCGTCAACGGCCATTCGTGCCCTGGTGAAGAAGTTGATCGCCGCGGAGAACCCCGCGAAGCCACTAAGCGACAGTAAGTTAACCACCATGCTGTCCGATCAGGGTATTATGGTGGCACGTCGTACTGTTGCGAAGTATCGAGAGTCTTTATCCATTCCGCCGTCTAACCAGCGTAAACAGCTGGTCTGACACAACCGATAAGGAAGACACTATGCAGCTCAACATCACTGGACAAAACGTCGAAATTACTGAGGCTTTACGCGACTTCGTGAACGCGAAGTTTGCAAAACTCGAGCAGTATTTCGAAAGGATCAATCAGGTCTATATTGTGTTGAAAGTGGAGAAAGTGACTCACATCTCGGATGCCACCCTGCATGTTAACGGGGGTGAACTGCATGCCAGTGCGGAAGGGCAAGACATGTACGCTGCTATCGACGGCTTGATTGATAAGCTTGCACGACAGCTCAATAAACATAAAGATAAACTGAAACAACACTAATTGTCCGGGCAGTTAACGGGTGCAGGACGGCCTGTTGTGAAACACAACAGGCCATTTGTACAGTTAGCGCTTAGGTGAAATTATGATGAACAACGATTCCGCTCTTCAACTGAGCAATGTCCTTAACCAGGAATGTACCCGCAGTGCGGTTCACTGCCAGAGCAAAAAACGTGCGCTGGAGATCATCAGTGAACTGGCTGCCAAACAGCTGGGCCTGCCGCCGCAGGTGGTGTTCGAAGCGATTCTGACCCGTGAAAAAATGGGCAGTACCGGTATCGGCAACGGCATCGCGATCCCGCACGGCAAACTGGAAGAGGATACCCTGCGTGCCGTTGGTGTCTTTGTGCAGCTTGAAACACCCATCGCTTTCGATGCCATTGATAACCAGCCCGTCGATCTCCTCTTCGCGCTGCTGGTGCCTGCCGACCAGACGAAAACCCATCTGCATACGCTGTCGCTGGTCGCAAAACGTCTGGCCGATAAAACCATTTGCCGTCGACTGCGCTCGGCCCAAAGTGATGAAGAGCTCTATCAAATTATCACTGAAGCAGAAGGCAATCAGGATGATGCATAACCAGGAGATGGCCTTCACATCTGTTGTCCTGAGGAGAAACGGAACATGGTGCTGATGATTGTCAGTGGCCGTTCAGGGTCGGGGAAATCCGTTGCTCTGCGTGCCCTGGAAGACATGGGTTTTTACTGCGTCGATAACCTGCCGGTCGTGTTATTGCCCGACCTGGCCCGCACGCTGGCGGAGAGACAAACCTCTGCCGCCGTCAGTATCGACGTTCGCAACATGCCTGAATCGCCAGAGATCTTCGAACAGGCCATGAGCAACCTGCCTGACGCGTTCTCGCCTCAGCTGCTGTTCCTTGATGCAGACCGCAATACGCTGATCCGCCGCTACAGCGATACCCGTCGCTTGCACCCGCTATCCAGCAAGAACCTCTCTCTGGAGAGCGCTATCGATGAAGAGAGCGACCTGCTGGAACCGCTGCGTTCTCGTGCCGACCTGATTGTCGACACCTCTGAGATGTCCGTTCACGAGCTGGCGGAAATGCTGCGTACCCGGTTGTTGGGTAAACGCGAGCGCGAACTGACGATGGTGTTCGAATCCTTCGGCTTTAAGCACGGTATTCCAATCGATGCGGATTACGTTTTCGACGTGCGCTTCCTGCCGAACCCGCACTGGGATCCGAAGCTGCGTCCAATGACCGGTCTGGATAAGCCGGTGGCGGCGTTCCTCGACCGGCATACAGAAGTACACAATTTTATCTACCAGACGCGAAGCTACCTTGAGCTATGGTTACCTATGCTGGAGACAAACAATCGTAGCTACCTGACGGTGGCGATTGGCTGTACCGGCGGTAAACATCGTTCGGTTTATATCGCCGAACAGCTGGCCGACTATTTCCGCTCGCGCGGGAAGAACGTTCAGTCCCGTCATCGCACGCTGGAAAAACGTAAAACATGACCGTAAAACAAACCGTTGAGATCACCAATAAGCTGGGTATGCATGCACGCCCGGCGATGAAGCTGTTCGAGCTGATGCAGGGTTTCGATGCCGAGGTTCTGCTGCGGAATGACGAAGGTACCGAAGCGGAAGCGAACAGCGTGATTGCGCTGCTGATGCTGGATTCCGCCAAAGGGCGCCAGATTGAGGTTGAAGCCACCGGTCCTCAGGAAGAGGAAGCTCTGGCGGCGGTGATTGCCCTGTTTAACGCAGGGTTCGACGAAGATTAAGGTCTGCTATTCAGGCGGGTAGCGCTGCGCTTACCCGCTCTACATAAGATTATTACGCTGCATAAACCCCTCTCCACCCAGCTGATTCATCTGGCGCATAATCCACGCCTGACGGCTTCGCACGTACCCTGATGGGGCACTAGCCTTAAAGCGGATAGGGTTCGGTAACACAGCGGCCAGTAGCGCCGCTTCTGACATGCTCAGACGGCTAGCTGGCTTATTGAAATACCGCTGTGCGGCAGCTTCCACGCCAAATATGCCGTCGCCAAACTCAGCGACGTTCAGATAGACGGTCAGAATGCGTTTTTTGCTCCAGACCGTTTCCATTCCCAGGGTCAACCCCGCTTCCAGCCCTTTTCGCACCCAGCTTCGACCATCCCACAGAAACAGATTTTTGGCCGTCTGCTGCGACAAGGTTGACGCACCGCGCACGCGGTTTTCATGGCGTTCGTTATGGGCTAGCGCCTTCTCAATGGCCGCCACGTCGAACCCCCAGTGCTCCGGGAATTTCTGGTCCTCCGCCGCGATGACCGCCAGCCCCATGAACGGTGAGATCTCGTCCATGCTCACCCAGTCAGAGTGGGCAACGTAGCCGAAATCGCCGCTGAACCACGCGCTAAGCTGGCGCTCAACCATAACGGCAGAGAACGGAACCGGCATAATGCTGAATAAAGCCAGCCCGCCTCCCCAGAATACCGCCAGCACAAGTACGATGCGCAAGAGAAAACGTTTCACTCCTGCGCCTGCGGCAAATTTACGCCTCATTCAGTCAGCACCAGCACGCGAGCCACCAGCTTTTCAATACCTGAGGCCGCCTCAGCGATATTATTCGCCAGCATATACGCTGGCGTGGTGACAATTTTGTTATCTTCATCAACCACAATGTCATCAACCGGGCAAGGAACGTGCTCGCCCCCCATTTCCTCGACGATCTCTGCGGTATCAATATCCGTCCCGATAGTCAGGCGCAGCGGGAAATCAAAAATCCTGGGCAGCATTGCCGGCGCGATGCAGATAAAGCCCTGCGGTTTTCCAGCCGCATGCATGGCCTGCGACAGCGCTTTAAGATGAGGGTCGATCTGACACTCCGCTCCCTGCGCAGCAAAGGTACTGAGATTTTTGGCCGCCCCAAACCCACCCGGCACAATGAGCGCATCAAGCTCTGTAGGGTCTGCCTGAATAAGAGGATGGATATCACCTCGCGCAATACGCGCGGCTTCAATCAGTACATTACGGGTTTCCGCCATCGGCTCGCCGGTCAGATGATTAATCACATCCGCCTGATTTTTGTCCGGCGCAAAACAAATAACCTCTGCTCCCTGCTTAGCCAGGGCCAGCAGCGTGATTACGGCTTCATGTATTTCAGAACCATCGTAAACACCGCATCCGCTCAGCACGACACCAATCTTTTTCATCATGACAATCCTTTTCTGCAACTTGCTGCGTATTCCGCTCTGATCGATCATGTTTTCGCGTGGAACGTCGATCAGCGATTCGCAGCTGATCGATCATCC
>NZ_QFXN01000210.1:0-400 GCF_003144775.1 Enterobacter sp. CGMCC 5087
GTACTCAACGTGAGAGGTGTTGATGGTGATACCACGAGCTTTTTCTTCTGGTGCGTTATCGATCTGATCGAATGCACGAGCAGAACCACCGTAGGTTTTTGCCAGAACGGTAGTGATTGCAGCGGTCAGCGTTGTTTTACCATGGTCAACGTGGCCGATAGTACCGACGTTAACGTGCGGTTTTGTACGTTCAAACTTTTCTTTAGACATCGATTGTCCCTCTAAGACACGGATAAATCGGTGATATCACCACATCAACCAGGCGAAATGCCTGAATTGTTGAATACAGTAAAATTGAAACAGAGAGAAACGGGAAGGAGAAGTGAAGTGGTGCTGATACCCAGAGTCGAACTGGGGACCTCACCCTTACCAAGGGTGCGCTCTACCAACTGAGCCATAT
>NZ_QFXN01000211.1:0-283 GCF_003144775.1 Enterobacter sp. CGMCC 5087
TCCTGAAACTCGGCTACCCAGTTCTTTCTGTAACAAAAAAAGAGATTTCTCTCTTTTTCAGTTTGAGCTGGCTAATTTTTCCAACCAGCTCCGGCGGCATTTACGCTGCCAGAAAGTGGTGGTGGGGGAAGGATTCGAACCTTCGAAGTCTGTGACGGCAGATTTACAGTCTGCTCCCTTTGGCCGCTCGGGAACCCCACCGGACTTGATGGTGCCGACTACCGGAATCGAACTGGTGACCTACTGATTACAAGTCAGTTGCTCTACCTACTGAGCTAAGTCG
>NZ_QFXN01000212.1:0-3657 GCF_003144775.1 Enterobacter sp. CGMCC 5087
CAAGTAGCGCGCATTCTATGGATACCTGCGCGGTCATGCAACTAAAAATTTGCATAAAACGTTCTTTCGCTCACATTTTATGCGAAGAGCGTGTCGGACGCTGTAAAAGTAGTCATTTGAGGTCAAATATTCAACATATCATCGTGATTTGCACCGTATTCACCGTAGCGTGACGGCTTCCGCGTAACGCAGCGCTTTCCATCTTTTTTCTTATTATTCCCGTCATCTGGTGTTAACCTCCTGCCCATTGTCCAAAATTAACTGTGTGATGAGCCATGATCCGGCAGTGTGATGCTGGCTCACTGAAGCATGCTTATGAGCAAAAAAGAGCAAACGTTAATGACGCCTTATCTTCACTTTAACCGCAGCCAGTGGGCTGCCCTGCGTGATTCCGTCCCTATGACGCTGACGGAAGGTGAAATCGCACGGTTAAAAGGGATAAACGAAGATCTGTCCCTGGAAGAAGTGGCAGAAATTTATCTCCCCCTCTCTCGCTTGCTTAACTTCTATATCAGCTCGAACCTGCGTCGTCAGGCCGTGCTGGAGCAGTTTCTCGGGACGAACGGTCAACGTATTCCTTATATCATTAGTATTGCAGGCAGCGTGGCCGTGGGTAAAAGTACCACCGCGCGCGTCCTGCAGGCTCTGTTGAGCCGCTGGCCGGAACACCGCAGCGTGGAGCTAATCACCACCGACGGCTTCCTGCACCCGAACGAGGTGTTAAAAGAACGTGGGCTAATGAAGAAGAAGGGCTTCCCGCTCTCTTATGATATGCACCGTCTGGTGAAATTTGTCTCTGACCTGAAATCCGGCGTGCCGCACGTGACTGCGCCAGTCTATTCGCACCTGATCTACGATCGCATCCCGGGTGGGGATAAAACCGTGGTCCAGCCGGACATCCTGATTCTGGAAGGTCTGAACGTGCTGCAGAGCGGGATGGACTATCCTCACGACCCGCATCACGTATTCGTCTCGGATTTCGTCGATTTCTCTATTTATGTCGATGCGCCGGAAGATCTGCTGCAGAACTGGTACATCAACCGCTTCCTGAAGTTCCGCGAAGGGGCGTTCACCGACCCGGACTCCTATTTCCACCATTACGCCCAGCTTTCTGAAGAAGAAGCGATCAATGTGGCGACGGGGCTGTGGAATGAGATCAACTACGTGAACCTCAAAGAGAACATCCTGCCGACGCGCGAGCGTGCGAGCCTGATCCTCACCAAGAGCGAGAAGCACGCCGTCGACCAGATTCGCCTGCGGAAATAATCAAGCAGACATAAAAAAACCGGCTTAGCGCCGGTTTTTTCGTTATGCCTGTGGCTTCTCGCCATTTTCATCCTGATCGACCGCGAAGCAGGCAACCAGCTGGCCGCCATAATCCTTCAGCTGCGGCTGGAGCTGGGTGCACGGGCCAAAGCGACGACTGCAGCGGGCGTTGAATGCACATCCCGGAGGCGGATTCAGCGGGCTTGGCAGTTCACCCGTCAGCTTAATACGCTCACGACGATCGTCCGGGTTCAGACGCGGCGTCGCAGACAGCAGCGCCTGGGTATACGGGTGACGAGGGTTATTAAAGATCTGGTCTTTAGTCCCCTTCTCCACGCAGCGCCCCAGGTACATCACCATCACTTCATCAGCAATATGTTCCACCACCGACAGGTCGTGGGAGATAAACACGTAAGAGAGCCCCAGCTCCTGCTGGAGATCCATCATCAGGTTCAGCACCTGCGCACGCACGGATACGTCGAGCGCGGAGACCGGCTCATCGGCAATCACCACGTCCGGATCGAGCATCAGCCCGCGGGCGATAGCGATACGCTGACGCTGCCCGCCGGAAAACATGTGCGGATAGCGATCGTAATGCTCGGTTTTGAGGCCGACCTTCGCCATCATCGCCAGCGCTTTTTCACGGCGCTGCTCTTTGCTCAGATTACTGTTGATCAGCAGCGGCTCTTCCAGAATCTGCCCCACTTTTTTACGCGGGTTCAAAGAACCATACGGGTTCTGGAACACAATCTGGATTTTCTGGCGACGCAGCTTCTGCGCCTGCGGATCGTGCTTGAGCAGATCCTGCCCCTGATAATAGAGCTCCCCGCCGGTCGGCACTTCAATCATCGTCAGCAGACGGCCCAGCGTGGATTTGCCGCAGCCTGACTCCCCCACCACCGCCAGCGTTTTACCGCGTTCGAGGTTAAAGGAAACGCCGTCCAGCGCTTTCACCAGGCGTTCAGGGGCAAACAGTCCCTTCTTCACCGGGTAGTATTTTTTCAGGTCGATGGCCTGCAACAGCGGTTGTTGCGTGGTGGCCTGTTGCGTACTCATAGTGTTGGCCTCCCGGCATCATCGAGTGGGTAGTGGCATTTCGACTGACGGCCGTCAGCAAGCTGGTTCAGCTCTGGCTCTTCTGCCCGGCATTTGTCCGTCGCATACGGGCAGCGCGGATTGAGCAGACAGCCCTGCGGACGGTCATATTTACCCGGTACCACACCCGGCAGCGACGCCAGACGCGCTTTGTCCTGGGCAAACTCCGGCAGCGCGCGTAAAAGCGCCTGGGTATACGGGTGACGCGGCGCGCGGAAAATATCGTGTGAATTTCCGGTTTCGACCACCTGACCGGCATACATCACGATGATTTTGTGCGCGGCTTCGGCCACCAGCGCCAGATCGTGCGTAATCAGCACCAGCGCCATATTCTCTTTCTGCTGCAGCTCCAGCAGCAGTTCGATGATTTGCGCCTGAATGGTCACATCCAGCGCCGTCGTCGGTTCATCTGCAATCAGCAGTTTTGGTCGACAGGCAATCGCCATCGCGATCATCACGCGCTGGCTCATCCCACCGGAGAGCTGGTGCGGGTAAACGTCCAGGCGTGATGCCGGGTCAGGAATACCCACCTGGTTCAGCAGGTCGATCGCGCGCTGACGACGGGTTTTCTTATTCCCGCCCTGATGCACCTTAATCGCTTCCATAATCTGGAAACCAACGGTGTAGCAAGGGTTCAGGCTGGTCATGGGATCCTGGAAAATCATCGCCACTTCGGCGCCCACCAGCTGGCGGCGCTGTTTTTCAGAAATGTGCTTCAGATCCTGACCGTTGAACTGCAGGTTTTCCGCCATCACGCGGCCCGGGTAATCAATCAGCCCCATGATCGCCAGTGAGCTCACTGACTTACCGGAACCGGACTCCCCGACAATGCCAACCACTTCGCCCTGATTTACGCTGTAGCTGATGCGGTCCACGGCGCGAAACGGGGTGCCTTCGTCGCCGAAGTGCACCGATAATTTATCTACATTTAATAACGCCATCTCGTGCCTCTTACTGCTTCAGTTTGGGATCAAGCGCATCACGCAGACCATCACCCATCAGGTTAAATGCCAGCACCGTCAGCAGGATTGCCAGACCCGGGAAGGTGACAACCCACCAGGCGCTTTGTGCGAACTGCAACACGTCGGAGAGCATGGTGCCCCACTCCGGTGTTGGCGGCTGCGCACCCATGCCCAGGAAGCCAAGAGCGGCCATATCAAGAATGGCGTTAGAGAAACCGAGCGACGCCTGAACAATCAGCGGCGCAAGGCAGTTTGGGAAGATATTGACGAACATCTGGCGCATCGCACCGGCACCCGCCACGCGAGAGGCGGTGACGTAATCGCGGTTCACTTC
>NZ_QFXN01000213.1:0-4026 GCF_003144775.1 Enterobacter sp. CGMCC 5087
ACGCACGTAGTGAGGGAGCGCTACGAAGGTCAACGCCAGCGCGGCATTGCCTATCGACGGGCCGAAGATTGCCACCAGCACCAGCGCCAGCAGAAGGCTTGGCAGCGCCAGCATGATGTCGACGATACGCATGATGATGTTATCAACGATACCGCCGAAGTAACCGGCAACCAGGCCGAGTACAACGCCCATGATCAGCGACAGCACAACAACGAGACAGCCGACCAGCAGCGACAGGCGCGCGCCGTACATCAGACGCGACAGCACGTCGCGGCCCACGTCATCGGTACCCAGCAGGTGCGCCAGGCTGCCGCCGTCCTGCCACGCAGGCGGCGCGAGCAGCGCATCGCGGAACTGGTCCGCCGGGTTATACGGTGCGAGGAAATTCGCAAACACCGCAATCAGGATCATGATTACGACATACACCAGCCCTACCACCGCGCCTTTATTGCGCTTGAAGTAGTGCCAGAATTCCTGCAGCGGCGTCATAGGAACCGGTGCAGCGACCACTTTATTTTGAGTGACTTGTGACATGATGGTCCCTTACTTCTTATGACGAATACGCGGGTTCACCACGCCGTACAGCAAATCGACCAGCAGGTTAACGAGGATAATCATCGTCGCGACCAGCAGTACACCGCCCTGCACAACCGGATAGTCACGGCGTTGCAGCGCGTCAATCAGCCAGCGTCCAAGGCCCGGCCAGGAGAAGATGGTTTCGGTCAGGATCGCCCCCGCCAGCAACGTCCCCACCTGGAGACCGATAACGGTCACCACCGGCAGCATGGCATTACGCAGCGCATGGACGATGATGACGCGCATACGCGTCAGGCCCTTTGCTCGCGCGGTGCGGATATAATCCTCACCCAGCACTTCCAGCATCGAAGAACGGGTCATTCGCACGATCACCGCCAGAGGAATGGTGCCCAGCACCATGGCAGGCAGGATCATGTGCGCCACGGCATCAATGAAGTTGCCCTCTTCGCCCCAGATAGCCGTATCAATCAGCATAAAGCCGGTGAGCGGGTTGGAGTCATCCAGGAAGACCATATCACTGACGCGCCCGGAGACCGGTGTCAGGTTAAGCTGCACAGATACCAGCATGATCAGCATCATGCCCCACCAGAAGATAGGCATGGAGTAGCCGGTCAGCGCCAGGCCCACGGCGGTATGGTCAAAAATAGAGCCACGCTTGACGGCAGCCAGTACCCCGACAGGAATACCCACCGCAGTGGCGAAAATCATGGCGCAGACGCCAAGCTCCAGCGTCGCTTTAAAACGCGGCACGAACTCGTCCCACACCGGAAGGCGGCTTTTCAGCGAAATCCCTAAATCACCGTGCAACACGCCCCAGATATAGTGGAGGTACTGCTGCCACATCGGCTTATTGAGACCGAGTTCCGCCAGCAGCTGTGCATGGCGCTCAGGGGAAATACCACGCTCGCCCGCCATAATCATTACCGGGTCGCCGGGGATCATATGGACGAAGGCAAAAGTGAGAAGGGTGATACCGATAAACGTGGGGATAACAAGTCCCAGACGTCGGAGGATGAACTGCAACATAACCCGGATTCTCTCTGATGACGCACGACCAGTGGCGTAACGTCTGTATTGCTCACAAATGTAAATTCCCTCTCCCAGCGGGAGAGAGTTAGGGTGAGGGGATGCATGCACGCCCCTCACCCCTGCCCTCTCCAAAGGGAGAGGGAGAACACCCTACTTATTATTCAACCGATACGTTTTCGAAGTGGTGTTTGCCCAGTGGATCAACCACGTAGCCTTTCACTTCTTTACGCACTGGCTCGTACACGGTGGAGTGAGCAACAATCAGCGCCGGAGCCTGATCGTGCATAACAACCTGAGCCTGCTTGTACAGTTCAATACGTTTGTTGTGATCGTCGGTGGCACGCGCCGGCTGGATCAGATCTTCAAACGGCTTGTAGCACCAGCGAGAGTAGTTAGAACCGTCTTTCGCCGCCGCGCAGCTGAACAGGGTGGCGAAGAAGTTGTCCGGATCCCCGTTGTCACCGGTCCAGCCCATCATTACCGCCTGGTGCTCACCCGCTTTGGCGCGCTTCAGGTACTCGCCCCACTCGTAGGTCACAATCTTGGCCTGAACGCCAACCTTAGCCCAGTCAGCCTGAACCATTTCCGCCATACGGCGTGCGTTCGGGTTGTATGGACGCTGTACCGGCATCGCCCACAGCTCAACGGTAAAGCCTTTATCCTGGCCCGCTTCTTTCAGCAGCGCTTTCGCTTTCTCAGGATCGTAGGTGTAGTCTTTAACGTCGTCGTTATAGCCCCACATGGTTGGTGGGATCAGGTTTTTGGCAGCAACGCCAGCGCCCTGGTAAACCGCCTTGATAATCGCTTCTTTGTTCACCGCATAGGTCAACGCCTGACGAACCTTCACGTCATCAAACGGTTTCTTCTCGGTGTTGAAGGAGAGATAGCCCACGTTCAGGCCAGCCTGCTCCAGCAGGTTGATATTCTTGTCCTGCTTCATGCGGGCGATATCAGCCGGGTTCGGGTACGGCATCACCTGGCATTCGTTTTTCTGCAGTTTTGCGTAACGCACGGAAGCATCAGGCGTGATGGAGAAGACCAGACGGTCGATCTGCGGCTTGGTGCCCCAATAGCCTTCGAACGCTTTATACAGAATGCGGGAGTCTTTCTGGTACTGCAGCAGCTGGAATGGACCGGTACCGATTGGGTTCAGGTCAACTTTCTCCGGCGTACCGGCTTTCAGCATGTTGTCCGCGTACTCTTTGGACAGAATTGAGGCGAAGTCCATGGCCAGGTCAGCCAGGAATGGCGCTTCCGGACGCGTCAGCACGAACTGAACCGTTTTATCGTCCACTTTTTTCACTTCAGCGATCAGGTCTGGCAGACCCATCCCTTCGAAGTATTCATAGCTGCCGCCAGACACTTTATGGTACGGGTTCTGAGCGTTTTTCTGACGGTCAAAGGAGAACACAACGTCGTCGGCGTTAAAGTCGCGCGTTGGTTTGAAATCTTTGCTGTCCTGCCACTTCACACCCTGGCGCAGGTGGAAGGTATAGGTTTTGCCGTCTTCGCTGACGTCCCACTTCTCGGCCAGACCCGGAATTACTTCCGTGGTACCGGTTTTGAATTCAACCAGACGGTTATAGATCGGTACAGAGCTTGCGTCGTAAGTCGTACCAGAGGTAAAGAGCTGTGGGTTAAAGCCTTCCGGCGAGCCTTCAGAACAGTAAACCAGGGTTTTTGCCTGTACGCTTGCTGCCACGGTCATAGCCACCAGGCTCAGACCAAGCTTCAGCATCCCTGACTTCTTCAAGGAAATACTCATTATTCTGCTCCAATGTGATGTTTTGCTTTGTTGTGTTACGCCGCCAGACCTTTATTTATTTTTTACCCGGTCCGGTCGGTGATGCCCGAAGGCTTTAAAGGGATGGAGAATCCTTTCAGAAGAGCGTTTGAGTTGCAGCGCAGATCGTCCCTGAAATGCCCCTCATGCCCTACAATCTGTCAACAGAATGTGAAAACGTCAATACAGGTGACGGGGATTTACGCTGAGTGTGAGAAACCGCAAACAAAGATTAAAAAAACTATGCATGCCAGTTTTCAGCAGGGAAATTTATGCTACTCGCTATCTTGCAGCACAAGTCTCTTCATATTTCGCAACAATCAGTGATTAACTTTTATTCAGAATGGGTAAATTTTCTTGCAGAATGGTGATTATCTGAGCACTAAATACCGCGAACGTTAAAACGCACAGCAAAAAATGCTGAGGTTATCCATAAGCAACGCGAAAAAAGATCAATCTATATATAAAAAAATACAATGGATTATGTCACAAAATCGTTAACAGGCAGGGAGAAGCAGGCCTAAGGGGCGTTTTGGATACTCTGGCGGGATAAGATCATAATGCAAAAAGGGCTAACCTTGAGGTTAGCCCTTTTCAGAATGTGGTCGGCGAGAGAGGATTCGAACCTCCGACCCACTGGTCCCAAACCAGTTGCGCTACCAAGCTGCGCTACTCGC
>NZ_QFXN01000214.1:0-18779 GCF_003144775.1 Enterobacter sp. CGMCC 5087
ATGCGGAGCGCATCTTACTGCTGAGGTGCGCCCCCGTCAATCCCTTATTTTCAAAAAGCCATTCAACTGGCGATATTCTCGCCAGGGCAGCTACTGCGCGGCTTTTACGCTGTTATCAGGGAGTTTACACCAGTTGTTGTTTTCGTTAATCCCACCGTTCGGTGAGGTATAACCGAGACAACCCATAATGGTGTCGTACAGCTCAACGTGGCGACGCGGCACCTTCATCTCCGCCTCTTTTTTCAGCTGAGCAAACATCTTCGCCTTCTCCGGATTTTCAAGATACTTATCCGACATCCACATGATCATCGGCACGCGGAACTGTTCCGGCGGTGCCAGCTTGCGCGGCGTACCGTGCAGATGCTCTTTCTCATTGATGGATTCACCGTGATCTGCCGCGTAAATCACAATCGCTTTTTTATCGCGCAGCTGGTCGATCACCCGGCTCAGGAAGGTATCCACGTACAGCACCGAGTTGTCGTAGGCGTTGATCAGCTCCTGCTTGCTGCAGTCTTTATTAATGCCCACGCACTCAGGCTGCCACTTCGCGAAATCACGCGTGTAGCGCTGGTAGTAGCTGTAATGCGACCCTTTGGTATGCAGAATAACCAGATGCTTGCCCTGCGGATGGTTCTTGAGGGATTGCGACATCTCTTCCAGCAGCAGCATGTCGTCGACGTTTTTGCCGCGGTTACGCGGCTCGGCGCCAATCTGCTCGCGGTACGCGATGTTATCTGCCAGCGTGTTGGTGTAGAACCACATCTCACTTTGCATGGCGAACAGGTCTGAGCTAAATCCAAGCTGCTTCAGCACGGCAAACACGTTCTGCTCTTTCAGCGTGCGTTGCGGGTTATCGCTTGCACCGCCTTCACGCACAAACATGCAGCGCAGCGAGAGCTTCGTTGCAGTATCGCAGGAGTAGCCACGGTAAGCCACCAGGTTCTTTTCCTGCGCCAGCTTTGGCGTGGTGTCCCGGTTATAGCCGAGAATGCCCATATGATCCCAGCGCGTCGTTTCGCCGATGACGAAGACGACGTACGTATCATCAATCCCGTCGGCTGGCGGCTGGTAGGTGAATTGTTTCGTTGGATTGATCAGCGACTTCACATCACTGGATTCGTCCGCCTGCGCCCAGGCATACAGACCTAACGCTGACAGCCAGTTGGACGGCAAATACGAGTTTGCCACCACGCCGCCATAGCTTGGCATATCCACGCCCGTCGCTTTTTCAACGCGTTTTTGCTGCGTTTCCATCAGGCGGATTGGCGCCCACACCAGCAGACCGGCCAGCAGGACGACGACGATATTGCGGATCCGCTGTCCACGGGTGCGCAGCTGGCGTAACAGCGTATAGCGGCACGTATTGCTCCAGATAAAGAACAGCGGTATCAGGCAGGCTAAAACCGTCCAGACGATAAAGCCTTTCCCTACCACCTCTTTCGAGAGGTCGATATCCGTGGTCATCACCGAAGCAACGATACCGTACCCAATGACCACGTTCATAAAGGTCATGTAATAGCTTGCGGCGGCGGAAATAATCACCACCAGCGAGGCCAAAATTTGCCAGGTACGTCGGCCAAAAAGGGACAGCAGGCGTAAGAGGAAGAAGGTGGCGAGGACGGAGCCGAATACTTCAATGGCGGCAAAAATACTATTACTTACGGTAAGGTTTTCAAAATAACCTTCCACTCTTCTGAACAGTACCGCGCCATTCAGAAATAATCCGATATAGACAGCCAGCATCAGACACAATCTTTGCTGGGTAAGAGACCTAATGTATTTCATGCAAACAACCCTGGGGGAAGGGGTATAAAGACCCGTCGAATCTCAAAGAGAAAGCGGACAGAGTAAGTAAATGCGTAAGGAAGCGTTATGAGAAACGTCTACAAGCGCGGTAAGTAGACCACAGCGGGAGAGAAAAGTGGCAGCAGAGAGTGTGATCGGTGTAAATTTTTACAAAATATCGAGACGGGAAGCGTCTCGCATAAAGAAAAAAGAGGCCACGGAGGCCTCTTTCATACCGCTTACGCATGCGCTTCCTTGAATACTTCGCGCTGCGGCTGGCGAATCGTGGTCGAGAGCGCCAGCGAGATAATCAGCAGGGCAAATATTACGCAGAAGGTCACGTAGAACCCGCCGAACAGGGAGGCAATCAGCGAGCCGCAGATACTGCCGATCCCGAAGCCAAGATAGATAACGCCGTAGTTTTTCGCCAGATTGTTCAGGCCAAAGAACTCGCTCACCAGTGACGGGAAGACGGTAATGGTGCCGCCGAAGTTAAAGGCCACGCAGGCAATCGCCGCAAAGAAGGTGGCTTCATTCAGCGGAGCGAACAGCAGCGCCGCCATACCGACCAGCGAAACCACCTGCCCAATCGTAATCACACGGATGCGGGCAATTTTGTCAGACAGAATGCCGAGCACCAGACGACCGGAGAGGTTGGCTATGGAGATGACCGTCACCGCATTCGCCGCCGTAGCCGCATCCAGCTTCACCATCCCCTGCGCGATATCCTTCGCCACGCCGATAACATACAGACCGCTCATGCAGGCAGTCAGGAACATCACCGCCAGCATCCAGTACTGCGGCTTACGCATTGACTGCGCGAGAGTGAAGTCGTTCTCCACCACGCCGTTAACGGATTTGACCTCCTGCTGCGGCGCATCGGTCATCAGCGTGGCGCCGAACAGAATCATCACCAGCACGATTGCGCCCCAGATCATAAAGGTGTTTTCGAGGCCAACGGACGCCAGCAGATGGGAGTCGATAAATTTGAACCCGAGGCTGCCCAGGCCATAAGAGCCGATGGCGAACGCGGAGATGAGGCCTTTACGCTCCGGGAACCACTTCACGCAGTTCGACAGGGTCAGCAGGTAACCTGCGCCATCGGCCAGACCCACCAGCACGCCGGCGCTCAGCCACAGCATCATCAGGCTGCTGGAATGCGCCGTCAGGAAAAAGCCCAACCCCAGCAGAATGCCGGACGCCATGGTCACACGCTTCACGCCAAAACGCTCCTGCAGCTTGCCCGCGACGGAAGACGAAATCGCCAGACCCAGGCTCAGCAGACCAAAGGAGAACGCAACCTGGCTGACCGGCGCGCCGAGTTTGTCGGAAAGCGCGCTGTTAAACAGGCTCCAGGTATAGACCGACCCCAGCGCAAACTGGGTGACGATGGTGCCAAAGAGCGTAAGCCAGCGCGTGCGGTTATAAGTTGATGTGTTCATGGCAGTTGTCCTGCAAGAGAAATTAAGGAAGTTCGCTGAGGACAACGATAAACAAAACCTTAATACGCCTGGGGTAAAACGGCATGAAATGCAGGCGGAACGGAATGAAATGCCTGGAATCGGGAATGAATGGCCTGGCCCGGGAATAAAGCGACAGCATGTTAGTACCCGCTATCGCTGTAAAGCCCGTGGTTGTTGTATTCGAGATGTTATCGCAACGTTTAAAAAAGTAACAATTCTAGAAATTTGCGCTAACGCCGAGGGTGTATAAAAACTCCTCACCGGTGGTGGTGTGCTCCCCCTGAGCCAGCGACGCATAGGCCGCCATGTGCGTATTAAAAGGAATATCCGTTCCCACGGTGACGTCCATCCAGCTACCGTTTTGGGCAGGGGCTGGCGTTTGCGGCATGCCAAACTGCGATTTCCACTGGTTTTCACCAAACTGCTGGTTATAGCTAATCTGCGCCCACGGACGAAGATCGCCGTACTGGGTATTCACGCGCCACCCCAGCGTGCTGACGCTGGCATGCCAGAGCGGGTCGGTGATTGCCTGCGTCGACGCGCTATCACCAAACTCGTTGATCATCATGGGAGCCGTGCCGTCGTACCGCCACGCCACTACCGGACCGGTGGTGATACGCGCTGAAACCGGAAAATTCCAGCCCACGCTCATCGCCCCCTCCGTCGTGCTGCCAGACGGTATATTCAGGGCAAGACCCGGCGCGTTTTGCGAAGACTGAATACGTTCAGCAAGAATATCCTCATAACGCGGTTGGTGATCCGCGTCCCATGTATAGCGTTCCGCCGTATTATTTTGGGCGTCTGAAACGATATATTCCTGTTGCCAGGCAGACGCGGTATTACAAAAAAACAGGCAGGCTGAAATTCCCACCAGGCCAGAAGCAGCATGGCGACCACTGATTTTTTTTATCATCATCAACGCGACCCCAGAGAGAGCCGAATTCGGCGATATTTGTCGTTATTCAGGAAGAGCTTATAGCCCTGTATTAACTATTGTCTTTATAGTAAACACGTCAAGCCAGTCAGAAAGAAAATTTTGCGAAATCAGTATCAATAAGGGAGATGACGGATGGAACGTTGCGGTTGGGTGAGCCAGGATCAGCTTTATATCGACTATCACGATCGGGAATGGGGCGTGCCGGAAACGGATGGCAAAAAACTCTTTGAGATGATCTGCCTGGAGGGCCAGCAGGCTGGGTTGTCATGGATTACGGTACTGAAGAAACGCGAAAACTACCGTAACGCCTTCCACCAGTTCGATCCTGTCGCCGTCGCCGCGATGACCGATGAAGATGTGGAACGCCTGGTGCAGGACGCCGGTATCATCCGTCATCGCGGTAAGATCCAGGCCATCATCGGCAACGCTCGTGCTTACCTGGCGATGGAACAAAACGGCGAATCGTTCTCAGATTTTGTCTGGACGTTTGTGAACAACGATCCGCAGGTCACCCAGGCCGCCACGCTCGCGGAAATCCCGGCCTCTACCCCGGCCTCGGATGCCCTCTCGAAGGCCCTGAAAAAACGCGGCTTTAAGTTTGTCGGCTCCACCATCTGCTACGCCTTTATGCAGGCCTGTGGCCTGGTCAACGACCACGTTACCGGCTGCTTCTGTCATCCGGGAGGCCATCATGATCCGCAAATGGCAAAGTGAGAATACCGCGCCGCTTTTGAGCCTATGGCTTGAAAGCACCACGGAAGCGCATCCGTTTATCGAGCCGGGTTACTGGAAAGAGAACGAGGCCATGGTGCGGGACGTTTACCTTCCGTCGGCGGAAACCTGGGTCTGGGAACAGGATGGCGAGCCATACGGATTTATCAGCGTGATGCAGTCTCAGTTTGTCGGCGCGCTGTTTGTCACACCATCATGCATAGGGAAAGGCATCGGGCGCGCGCTGCTGAACCATGTTCAACAGCGCTTCCCGCATTTAACGCTGGAGGTATATCAAAAAAATGTGCGGGCGGTGAATTTCTACCATGCTCAGGGCTTTCGCATTGAAGACAGCGCCTGGCAGGATGACACTCAGCACCCGACGTGGATCATGAGCTGGCAGGCGGATCAAACGCCGTTAAGGTAAGCTCGGGTCCCTGATATTTCTCTACCCAGGCCAGCGCCGTGTTCCCTGCACAACCATTCCCCAGCTTCGAGCTGGGGAGATCTTTGGTCAGCACGTTAACCGCCCCGTTTTTACAGATCCCTCCCTCGGCGGGCTCAAGGTCGGGCCAGGCGCCCTGATGAATGCAGATCACGCCCGGTTTAATCCCGTCGCTCACCACCGCCCCTGCCAGCACCTGCCCGCGCGAGTTCCAGACGCGCACCACGTCGCCGTCCGCGATCCCGCGGGCTTTCGCATCAAGGGTATTCAGCGTGATCGGCTCTCGCCCGGCGACCGCATACTGCTCGCGCAGGGAGGTATAGTTAAGCTGGCTGTGCAGGCGGTGCGCGGGATGCGCAGATAACACCTGCAGCTGATCCGGTCGGGCGTTGCCGTGCCATTCGTCCGGTTCGAGCCACATAGGATGCGGCGGGCAGTCAGCATAGCCAAAGCTGGCAATGCGCTCGCTGTAGATCACAATCTTTCCGCTCTCGGTTTTCAGCGGATGGTTCTCCGGATCGCGTCGAAAATCAGCGAAACGGACAAACTGCGCGTTCTGCTCGCTCTCCGGCATTTCAACAATCTGGTTCGCCTCCCAAAACTCAGCGAATGGCGGAAGCGTCACGCCCTGCGCCGCGCCGCGCTGCCCGGCAATCTGGTAGAAGGTCTCCAGCCATTGCAGATCGCTTTTCCCTTCGGTAAAACGCTCGCGACCGCCCGCTTCCCATAGTTCGCTCAGTTCAGCAAACACGTCAAAATCATCACGTGCTTCATCTCGCGGGGCCACTACGCGCTTCATCGGGACCATATGCTGGTTGCTGTAGTCACCGGTCATGGTGAGATCGTTACGCTCAAACGAGGTAGTCGCTGGCAGCACAATATCTGCATGCTTAGCCGAACCGGTCCAGAAGCACTCGGAAATCACCACCAGCTCCGGCTTTTGCCAGGCGCGGATCAGGCGGTTGGTATCCTGATGGTGCGTGAAGTTCGATCCGCCCGCCCACCAGACAAATTTAATGTCCGGGAAGTGGCGGTCCAGACCGTTGTGCTGATAAAAACCGCCGGGGTTTTCCAGGGCTTCAACAATACGCGCCACCGGGATTTTATCCACGGCGTCCACGCCGCCCTGCACCGAGCCTTGCAGAGACGCCAGCACCGCCGCTTTACGCGTCGGGTTACCGCCGTTAGCAAAGTGATAGGAGAGACCACAACCGCCGCCCGGCGTGCCGATCTGCCCAAGCATCGCGGCAAGCGTTACCAGCATCCAGTGTTTTTGCTCGCCAAACTGCTGACGCTGCATTCCCCAGCCGGACATTAACATCGTGGTATTTTTATAGAACAACGCCGCCAGTTCGCGGAGTTTTTCCGCCGGAACGCCGCAAATCTCTGCTGCCCACTCTGCCGTTTTAGCAACCCCGTCGGTTTTGCCCGTCAGGTAGTCGGCGAATTTATCGAAGCCGGTGGTACAGCGCGTCAGGAATTCAACATCGTGCCAGCCGTTTTCGACCAGCGTATGGGCAATCCCCAACATCATCGCCACGTCGGTGCCCATATGGGGGGCAATCCACTCTGCGCTGTCACCGAAGAAATCCATGGTTTCAGAGCGCATCGGGTCAATGCAGATGATGCGCTTGCCGCTTTTGCGCAGCGCGTCGAAATACCCGATGCCCTGCTCGTCGCTGGCGTTCCAGGCAATTTTCAGCGTGTTGAGGGGGTTAGCGCTCCAGAGCACCACCACGTCGGTATGTACCAGCACCAGCGGCCAGCTGGTCTGCTGCTGGTACACTTCGTTCCCCCCCACGACGTACGGCATGATCGCCTGCGCCGCGCCGGTGGAGTAATCCCCCAGATGGCCGGTATAGCCTCCCGCCAGGCTCATGTAACGCTGCAGCAGCGTCGAGGCCTTGTGCAGCACGCCGTTAGAACGCCAGCCGTACGACCCGGCGAAAATGGACGACGGGCCGTAGCTGTCGCGAATGCGTTTGTGCTGGGCGTGGATCAGCGCCAG
This sequence comes from Enterobacter sp. CGMCC 5087, assembly GCF_003144775.1. Lineage (NCBI taxonomy): Bacteria > Pseudomonadati > Pseudomonadota > Gammaproteobacteria > Enterobacterales > Enterobacteriaceae > Enterobacter > Enterobacter sp. CGMCC 5087. The sequence goes on from NZ_QFXN01000214.1 coordinate 7,350, forward strand.
CGCGTCATCCCAGCTCACGCGAACAAACTCATCCTGACCGCGAATCCCCTGTGGCTTATCCGGCGAGGCCAGAAAACCTTTACGCACCATCGGCCAGCGCACGCGCGTTTTGCTGTGTACCTGATCGCGAACGACGGTCTGTAACGAGTTGGGATGTTGGGTTGGCAGTGCCCCGCGGGACGACAGAACATTTTCGCCATCGGTTTCGACCAGCATCGGCCCCCAGTGGGCGGCGGTCAGAATGGTTTTCGTTGAGGTGCTCAAGCGTGCGCTCCTGGTTGCGTGCAGGTTTACGGCCTTCTTTCTGAGGCAGTTTATGGTTTGTCACAAATTTCAGAGTTATACCCGGAATTTTCTCCGTATCTGGACGTCATAATCAACTGCCACGCTCGCCGTGGCAAAGAATAAAAAGGATTAAGGAAAGAAGATGAAAAAACGCGTACTCGTTATTGCCGCTCTGGTGAGCGGTGCCCTGGCTGTTTCTGGCTGCACAACCAACCCTTACACCGGTGAGCGTGAAGCGGGTAAATCCGGCATTGGCGCGGGCATCGGCTCGCTGGTCGGCGCAGGCGTTGGGGCGCTCTCCTCCTCCAAGAAAGACCGCGGTAAAGGCGCGCTGATTGGCGCAGCGGCGGGCGCGGCACTGGGTGGCGGCGTAGGCTATTACATGGACGTGCAGGAAGCGAAGCTGCGCGACAAAATGAAGGGAACCGGCGTGAGCGTGACGCGCAGCGGCGATAACATCATCCTGAATATGCCGAACAACGTGACCTTCGACAGTAGCAGCGCAACGCTGAAACCAGCAGGCGCAAACACCCTGACCGGCGTGGCGATGGTGCTGAAAGAGTACAATAAAACCGCCGTTAACGTGATGGGCTATACCGACAGCACCGGCAGCCAGGATCTGAACATGCGTCTGTCCCAGCAGCGTGCCGATTCCGTGGCCAGCTCGCTGATTACCCAGGGTGTTGAAGCGAACCGTATCCGCACCAGCGGCATGGGCCCTGCCAACCCTATCGCCAGCAACAGCACGGCGGAAGGCAAAGCGCAGAACCGCCGCGTTGAGATTACGTTAAGCCCAATTCAGTAGGTAAAAGCAAAACGGCAACGCTCGTTGCCGTTTTTAGTGGTTGCACCCTCTCCCGTGGGAGAGGGCTGGGGTGAGGGCACCAGACCGCAACCTCCGGTAAGCGCAGCGCCACCGGGCAAATTACTTGATTCGTCTGATTTTCCCGCTAAGGTATTCTCACTAAATTCAGGGAAATCAGCGATGAGCAAACCAGCCCGGGCCACCATCAGCGACGTGGCGAAAGCCGCCAAAACCGGTAAAACCAGCATTTCGCGCTACCTAAACGGCGAGAAACACCTGCTGTCCGACGCATTGCTGGCGCGTATTGAACAGGCCATTGCCGATCTCGACTACCGTCCCAGCCTCATGGCGCGCGGGCTCAAACGCGGCCGCACCCGCCTTATCGGGCTTATCATCGCCGATATCACCAACCCCTATTCCGTTAACGTCCTCAGCGGTATTGAAGCCGCCTGTCGCGAGAAGGGGTTCACGCCGCTGGTCTGTAATACCAACAACGAAGTTGACCAGGAGCTGCATTACCTCGATCTGCTGCGCAGCTATCAGGTCGAAGGGATTGTGGTGAACGCGGTGGGCATGCGGGAAGAGGGTTTAAACCGCCTGCAGCAGTCCTCTCTGCCTATGGTCCTCATCGACCGTAAAATCCCGGAATTTGCCTGCGATGTGGTCGGTCTGGATAACACCCAGGCAGCCACTACCGCCACCGAACATCTGATCGAACAGGGCTTCGAGGCCATTCTGTTTCTGAGTGAACCGTTAGGGATGGTCAATACCCGTCGCGAGCGCCTGAGCGCATTTCGCACCACGCTGGAGCGATATCCCGGCGTGATCGCCGAAAATGCCGAAACGCCGCTTCACGAAGCTGGCCAGCTCGATAACACCCTGCGCCAGTTCCACACGCGCCATCGCGGCATGCGCAAAGCCGTTATCTCCGCCAACGGGGCGCTTACGCTTCAGGTCGCCCGCTCGCTCAAGCGCATTGGCCTGCACTGGGGCAGCGATATCGGTCTGCTGGGGTTTGATGAACTGGAGTGGGCGGAGCTGGCGGGCGTCGGCATTACTACCCTTAAACAACCCACCTGGCAGATTGGCTATGCTGCTGTTGAACAAGTAGTTCGTCGCATTGAAGGCACCAGCGATGCCGTTCGCGAGCAGGTCTTCTCCGGCGAGCTGATCGTTCGCGGCTCCACGGCGCGTTAATTTTCCCTTGTGATACCGATCATAAATTCAACATCCTGACCTTTTCTTTGGAACCGGTTCCATCTAGCGTAATAGTATTGATATGTTGCGATGGAGTCCGAAGATGGGCAGGAAAATTATGGTGGTCACCGCCGCGTACGGTGCGGAACAGGTGCGACAGGCGGGCGGTCAGCGGGCAATGCTTCCCGTGATTGCAGGCGCAGGGGCAGACGGCGTGGAGATCCGCCGGGAATTGTTCAACAGCGAAGAGCTGCTGGCGCTGCCTGCGCTGGGAGAATCCATTGAGCTGCTCGGCCTGCTGGCGTGCTACTCCGCCCCCGCCGCCCTGTTTATGCCTGACGGCACCCTCAACCCGGACCTGACCCGCTATCTCTCTGAGGCCAGCACCCTGAACGCCCTGTGGCTGAAGGTTTCCCTGGGCCATTTCCGCGACGCGCAGCCTCTCGACGCCCTGCGTATCCTGCTGAACGCAAGCGGCATGGCGCTGGTCGTGGAGAACGATCAGACCGACTGCGGACAGCTCGCGCCGATGCAGCGCTTCCAGACCGCCTGCCGGGAAATGGCCTTACCCGTCACGCTGACCTTCGATATGGGCAACTGGCTGTGGGTTGGCGATTCTCCTGAAGAGGCCGCGCGTCATCTGGCCCCTGCGGTGAGCTATATCCACGTGAAAGCCGTCGTGCCGCACAAAGATAACTTCCGCGCCGTGGCGCCGGACCACGCCGATGCGCGCTGGCTGGATCTGCTCGGCCAGCTGCCTGCCGATGCCCCGCGCGGTATCGAGTTCCCGCTGGAAGGGACGGATTTAACCGCCGTTACCCGCCATTACGTCAACCTGCTGCGCGAGGAGTAAACCATGCACAAGACGCTGGATGTCATCACGATTGGCGAAGCCATGGCAATGTTTGTCGCCACTGAAACGGGCGAACTGAGCGCGGTAGAGCACTTTATCAAACGCGTGGCGGGCGCAGAGCTGAACGTCGCAACCGGCCTGGCGCGTCTCGGCCTGAACGTGGGCTGGGTCAGCCGCGTGGGGGATGACAGCTTTGGCCATTTCGTTCTCGATTCGCTGAAAAAAGAGGGTATTGATGCCGCCGGCGTCACTCTCGACGGACGCTTCCCGACCGGCTTTCAGCTTAAATCTAAGGTCGAAAATGGAACCGATCCCATCGTGGAGTATTTCCGTAAGGGATCGGCCGCAAGCCACCTCTCAGTGGCGGATTACCACGCCGACTATTTCGCCTCCGCGCGCCATCTGCACCTGAGCGGCGTGGCGGCAGCGCTGTCCGCCAGCTCGTATGAGCTGCTGGATCACGCGGCAGCCACTCTGAAAGCCCAGGGAAAAACAATCTCTTTCGATCCGAACCTGCGTCCGGTGCTGTGGAAAAGCGAAGCGGAAATGGTCGAGAAGCTTAACCGTCTGGCGTTCCAGGCGGACTGGGTTCTGCCGGGCCTGAAAGAAGGGATGATCCTGACCGGAGAAAGCACGCCGGAAGGCATTGCCGATTTCTACCTGAATAAAGGGGTAAAAGCGGTGGTGCTGAAGACCGGTGCCGATGGCGCATGGTTCAAGACGGCTGACGGCCAACAGGGCGCGGTCGCGGCGGTGAAGGTTGAGAACGTTGTCGACACCGTCGGCGCGGGCGACGGTTTTGCCGTGGGCGTGATTAGCGCCCTGCTGGAAGGCAAAACGCTGCCGCAGGCCGTGGCGCGGGGCAACAAGATTGGCTCGCTGGCCATTCAGGTGCAGGGCGACAGCGAAGGATTACCCACGCGAGCAGAGCTCGGCGTTTAACTTCCCTCTCCCTGTGGGAGAGGACCAGGGTGAGGGCAGCAAGCCGCACCAAATAATTAAGCCACCGTGTACCCTACAGACAACGGCGGTAACAACCTCAACAACAGAGGCAAGCCTATGAACAGTTCGACCAATGCAGTAAAACGCTGGTGGTACATCATGCCAATCGTGTTTATCACGTACAGCCTGGCGTACCTTGACCGTGCCAACTTCAGCTTCGCGTCCGCGGCGGGGATCACAGAGGACCTTGGGATCACCAAAGGTATCTCCTCCCTGCTGGGTGCCCTTTTCTTCCTGGGCTACTTCTTCTTCCAGATCCCCGGCGCGATTTATGCGGAACGCCGCAGCGTGCGTAAGCTGATCTTCGTCTGTCTGATCCTGTGGGGCGCCTGCGCGTCACTGACCGGCGTGGTGAACAATATTCCTGCCCTGGCCGCCATTCGCTTTATCCTCGGCGTCGTTGAGGCGGCGGTCATGCCGGCAATGCTGATCTACATCAGCAACTGGTTTACCAAATCTGAACGCTCGCGCGCGAATACCTTCCTGATCCTCGGTAACCCGGTCACGGTACTGTGGATGTCGGTGGTGTCTGGCTACCTGATCCAGTCCTTCGGCTGGCGCGAGATGTTTATCATCGAAGGGGTTCCGGCAGTGATCTGGGCATTCTGCTGGTGGGTGCTGGTGAAGGATAAACCTGCCCAGGCGAAATGGCTTTCCGAAGACGAAAAAGCGGCGCTGCAGGCGCAGCTGGATAAAGAACAGCAAGGTCTGAAGGCGGTACGCAACTACGGTGAAGCCTTCCGCTCGCGCAACGTGATCCTGCTCTGCGCGCAGTATTTTACCTGGAGCATTGGCGTGTACGGTTTTGTGCTGTGGCTGCCGTCGATTATCCGCAGCGGCGGCGAGAACCTCGGCATGGTAGAAGTGGGCTGGCTCTCTTCCGTACCGTATCTGGCCGCGACCATCGCCATGATCGTCGTCTCCTGGGCGTCGGACAAGCTGCAGAACCGAAAATTGTTTGTCTGGCCGCTGCTGCTGATCGCTGCTTTTGCCTTTATCGGCTCGTGGGCCGTGGGTGCAAATCACTTCTGGGCCTCTTATACCCTGCTGGTGGTCGCCGGTGCCGCCATGTATGCCCCGTATGGTCCATTCTTTGCCATCATCCCGGAAATGCTGCCGCGTAACGTCGCGGGTGGCGCGATGGCGCTGATTAACAGCATGGGTGCGCTGGGGTCGTTCTGCGGCTCATGGTTCGTCGGCTACCTGAACGGTGCCACCGGCAGCCCGTCCGCATCGTACATCTTTATGGGGGTGGCGCTTTTCGCCTCCGTGTGGCTTACTCTGATTGTTAAGCCTGCTAATAATCAACAACACCCTGTCGGCGCACGCCACGCCTGAATCCTTAAAAATCAACGGAGATTAGCATGAAGCCGTCCGTCATTTTGTACAAAGCGCTGCCGGAAGATCTGCAGAAACGCCTTGAAGAACACTTCACCGTCACGCAGGTGAAGAACCTGAGCCCGGAAACCGTGGCGCAGCACGCCGAAGCGTTCGCCAGCGCCGAAGGCCTGCTGGGTTCAAGCGAGAAAGTGGATGCCGCCCTGCTGGAGAAAATGCCGAAGCTTCGTGCTACCTCTACCGTTTCCGTGGGTTACGACAATTTCGATGTGGATGCCCTTAACGCCCGCAAGATCCTGCTGATGCATACGCCACATGCCCTGACGGAAACCGTGGCCGATACGCTGATGGCGCTGGTACTCACCACGGCACGTCGCGTGGTGGAAGTAGCCGAGCGCGTCAAAGCGGGCGAATGGACAAAAAGCATTGGACCGGACTGGTTCGGCGTGGACGTTAACGGCAAAACGCTGGGCATTGTTGGCATGGGGCGCATTGGGCTAGCACTGGCGCAGCGCGCGCATTTTGGTTTTAACATGCCGATTCTGTATAACGCGCGTCGCCATCACAGTGAAGCCGATGAACGCTTCAACGCCCGCTACTGCGAGCTGGATACCCTGCTGGAGGAAGCCGACTTTGTTTGTCTGGTTCTGCCGCTGACGGACGAAACGCGTCATCTGATTGGCAAATCCGCATTTGAAAAAATGAAGAAATCCGCCATTTTCATCAACGCGGGTCGCGGCCCGGTGGTGGATGAGAAGGCGCTGATTGAAGCTCTGCAGAACGGTGAGATCCATGCCGCAGGTCTGGACGTATTTGAACAGGAACCGCTGCCGGTGGATTCCCCGCTGCTGGCAATGCCAAACGTCGTCGCCCTGCCCCACATCGGCTCAGCCACCCATGAGACGCGCTACAACATGGCGGCCACTGCGGTCGATAACCTTATCGCCGCCCTAAGCGGAAAGGTGGAGATAAACTGCGTGAACCCGCAGGTGCAACGATAGAAACGAAAAAACCCGCCAGAAGGCGGGTTTTTGAATTTTGTGCTACTGGGTTGGAAGCTTACAGGCTTACAACGTTACCAGCTGCTGGGCCTTTAGCGCCACTTTCGATGGTGAAGGAAACTTTCTGACCTTCGTCCAGAGATTTGTAGCCATCGTTCTGGATAGCAGAGAAGTGTACGAACACGTCTTTAGAGCCATCGTCAGGAGTGATGAAGCCGAAACCTTTATCAGCGTTGAACCATTTTACCAGACCAGTCATTTTAGCAGACATAGAAATTACCTTATTAACAAATATATTGAGCCTTCCGGCTTGATGGATTGCGTTACAGATTTTTAAGCGATGAAGGAAGGGTCACAACGAAGGGTATCTATGGATAACAATCTGGACTGCTTTACTAAACTGCTTTAGGTCTGTGTAACAAACCGACGGGGATAGTTATACCGATGTGGTAGAAGAATGACAAGCGTTATTTTCCATAAGCATAAAAAACCCCGCCGGAAGCGGGGTTTTTTCGGTTTATTCTGTGGCCGTGACGGCGGCACTCCAGGCCTGGCTAAAGGCCTGATGCTGGGAGGCCAGCGGCCCAATCAGCGTATTGTACTGGCTTGCCTGCTGCGAGGTCGGGAACTGAATGCCGTTGGCAACGAAGCTCACCTGAGTATCCTGCTGGGCAATAAAGTCGCCCACCTGAACCAGCTGCTGCGTGAAGATTTGCGCGGCCGGAATCAGCGGTTGCAGCGCTTCAGACGGTTTCGTCACCACTTTCTCGTACACTTTGTCGAAGACAGGTTTGAGATCGTCACCCTGCTTCAGCGCAGAACGTGACGCATCAGCCTGCATTTTCGCATTCTGCAACTGCTGGCTCAGCACGCCAAGCGCACCGTTGGACTGGCGAAGCGGTTCACGCTGCGTCATATAATCCTGCGGAACGCGAATGGCGTTCACGCTATCCACTACCGGGCGGATACCGGAATCCATCGCCTGGCTCACCTGCTGTGAATAACCATAAAGAATGGCGTAATCGGACACGAAGGGGCCAAACTGTTTTTTCTGATCCGCAGTCAGCGTCGGCAACCGCTCGCCGCTGCGCATCACTGTATTCTGCAGAAAATCGATAAACGCTTTGCGCTGATCGCCTTCTTTATCAAAACACCCACTCAGGCTAACAACCATCAACAACGCCGCAATAGGCGCAAACCAGCGAGAGCAGGACTTTCCTGTCGCCATTTTATTACTCCTTTCACCCAAAAAAGCGCACACCGGCACACGCGTGCCCGACGCTGACAAGGATAGTCCAGGTCAGCCTTGCAAGATACTCTTTTCATGCAAAACGGCTATTGCCGATTTATTTCTTACCATTTACAAAAAAATACCTGCCGAAGCCGACATATGAGTAATCAGGTAATTAGCATAACTATCCATATCGCTGAATCGGGTAAAGCGATCGTTATCGCACGATTAATCACACCCGTGACGATCCTGGGTTCGTATTAGGGACTATTCTTAACTGGCTCTCTGATGTTCTTGATCACGATGTGAGATTTAAGAGGAGTCCTCAATGGAATATAAAGATCCTGAGTTTGAGCTGCTGAGCAGTCTGGAACAGATCATTTTTAAAGACGTACCGCAGACGATTACCCTGCAACAAAAATCCAATCCCTTTACAGAATATGAGCAATTGCGCAAAGGGACAGGACTGAAAACCGAAGAATTCGCCAGAGCGATGGGTGTCAGCGTGGCTATGGTGCAGGAGTGGGAGTCAAAACGTGAGAAACCCACCCCAACCGAGTTAAGGCTGATGCGCCTGATTCAGGCCAACCCTGCACTCAGCAAACAGATAGCGTAGTGAAGATTGAATGCCCCCGCCTCTGCGGGGGCTTGTGTTTTAAAGGCTCTCGCAACGCCAGCCCACCTCTTCCCATACCCACTCATGCGTTAACGTTAAGCCTCTTAAAAAAGCCTCGTCGTGTGATACCACCAGCAGAGCTCCAGGGAAACCGGCCAGCGCCGCTTCAATGGCCTGGACCGAGGCCAAATCCAGATGGTTGGTCGGTTCATCCAGCAGCAGAAGCTGCGTGGCCTCCGCGCGCCAAAGCACGCAGGCCAGGGCGGCCTTAAGACGCTCTCCGCCGCTCAGCTCCGCCAGCGGAAGCGTAACTTTGTCGGCACCCAGTTGAAGCTGTGCCAGACGGGTTCGCAATACCCCCTCGTCCAGAGGCGTATGACTCAGGTTGAGATGCGTCATGACCGACTGCGAAAGATCGAGCCGGGTAAGATGCTGGTCGAGATAAGCACAGCTGACTGAAACCCTACAGGTACCCGAACGGGGAGTAATCTCGCCGAGGAGGATTTTTAACAGCGTCGATTTGCCGCAGCCGTTCGGTCCCTTTAACGCCACGCGCATCGGTCCGTCCATTCGCAAGTTGAGCGGAGGAACAGGCACATGCGGCAGCACCAGTTCCTCCAGCACCAGCACCTGCTTCCCCTCCGGGATCTGACTCCCCGGCAGGGTGAACATTACCGGGTTATCTTCCTCAACGCGTTCACGCGCCTTATTTACCGCGGCGTTCAGGGCTTCATTTTGCTCGCTGTGCTGTTTTTTCCAGGAGCCGATCCGCTCCTTTGCCGCGCCTTTATATTTGACCCGCTCGAACGACGCGATATTCAGGGTATCGACGGTGCGCAATGTCTTTGCCGAACGCCGCTGGCTATCGTCATGCTCTTTTTGCATGCGTACCCGGGTGCGTTTGCGCTCGGTTGCCGCATGTTCCAGCGCCGCGCGGGCCGCCTGCTGTTCGGCATCGCGCTGGGTTTGATAATCCGCATAATTCCCGCCGTAGCTGCGCAGATCCGAGGCGCTCAGCTCAAGGATACGCGGCACCTGCTCCAGAAGTTCGCGGTCATGGGAGGCTACCAGCACGCCGCCCTGAAAACGGTGGAGCTGGTCGTAGAACCACGCCCGGCCCTGTCGGTCCAGATGGTTAGTGGGCTCGTCCAGCAGCATGAAATCCGCCTCAGCCGTAAACGCCCCGCACAGCAGGGCGCGAATGCGCTCGCCGCCGCTGAGTTCGCCGGCGGGTTTATCCGGATCAAACGGTGGGAGCTGCGCATTGATAAACGCCTCGCTCAGGCGCTCGGCAACATCCCAGTGGCCGTCGAGCATGTCCAGATCGTCAGGCTGGTAATCGCCGCTGTCGATGCGCTTACGCGCCGCAAAAATCGCGTCATACCCGAGCAGTTCAGCAAGCGTCGTCTGCGGCGAAATGAGGTGCTGCTGCGCCACCCAGGCATGCGAGCCAAAGCGTTCAATATGACCGGAAGCCGGTTCATCCAGCCCCGCCAGCAGACGCAGCAGACGCGTTTTCCCGCTGCCGTTGCGGCCAACCAGCGCGCACAGGGAGGGTTCGAGCGTGAGATTCAGCGGACCAAAAAGGGTATCGCCCGTCGGAAACTGACAGGTGACCTGATGCAAAATAAAAGAAGGGGACTGCGCAAAATGAGCCATAAGCACTCCTGAATGAAATCAAAACATCCCCTGCCGACGCGGTGGCGTTTAGCAAGGATCGAAATTCATCAGTCGTGTTTGTTCATTTTTGGGGGGCGCTCCAGCGCGAGAAAGTTAACACGTTAAGGATAGCGGTAATGCGTTGACGGTTTCAAGGTTAAATTTTGGTCGAATTGTACTCCCTCTCCCTTTGGGCTGAGGGATCCCCACCAAATATTGTCTGCACTGACGGCCCCTCTCCCTTGAGGGAGAGGGCTGGGGTGTGGGGAAGCATACGGCTCTGGTAGTCATTCCGTTCACTTTATGTTCCTTGCTACTCTGTAAAGACAATACCCGTGAACGTGCCAGGGTGGCTCAGTCGCCACCACCCTGGCTACCCGGGCTCCCGGCGGTAAATCGCCGCTACGCGGTACCTTCGGCTTATTCCTTCCGGCTTATCGGGGACGGGCGGAGGTAACATCCATGTAAAGCCCGCCCTCTCGGCGCATCCATGCGCCTCGCCCCGGCCTGCAGGAAACGCCTCAGCGATTTACAGCCGGACCATAGCGTCGCTGTAAGACCTCTGCCCGCAGTATGCTTTTCATTGCGGTAATTTTGCGAGTCTCTTTCCAGAAATGGTAATATCCTCAGTTGCATAGCTCAAATCTATTGCCGCCTGTTTTGATGAGCAGTAAGTTCTCTTTGCACCTGCAAAATCAGGTGCCGGGTTTAGCATCCTGGCTTATCTTATCGGCGGCACATTATGTGCAGCATGCTTTGCTACATCTCAATGGTGGGCTGAGCAGGGGCATCGAAAGATGCGCCGGTATCCGATAAGGCCGGTAATGCTAACTCTGTTCAGTCCACCACCAGCGAAGTTAGCATTTCCGGTGGTGGAAGCTTTATCACTTATCGGAGGCTGCCAATATGGCTACTACCCCAACCCAAGCTCATTCTTTATTCACCCTGCCCTTCAACCACGCCACCGACTTCACCGAACTGGCGGATAACTGCGAACGTTTTACCGACGCACTGGTAGATTGCGAAGAACCCGCCCCAAAAATGGCGCTTTACGGCAGACTTTATGCCTGTCTGAATCTTCTGCAACCCACGCTTCTGGAACCTGTTCCGGACGCTTTAAAAGCCAGCCTGACCGTGAAGGAACTCCCGTCACGCGTTCCGGCTTTCGAACCCGAATGCGATCAGCTGGGGCGCTACTGTCAGGAGCTTACGCAGATGCTGATGAACGGCTCACTGCCGCGACAATCTGAAATCGTTATGGAAGATTTGCTGTGCGAGCTGGTCAGCTACTTTGCCGATACGCTGAAGGCACCGCGCTGGCTGCAGACAGACGAAGGCACAATCGCGATCGGCTAAACCTGCCGGATGGCGCTGCGCTCATCCGGCCTACAAAAGACCCATAAAAAAACCCGCCGAAGCGGGTTTTTAGCATTTGTAACAGCG
>NZ_QFXN01000215.1:0-20350 GCF_003144775.1 Enterobacter sp. CGMCC 5087
ACTGCAGCAGCGAAATATCCGCCACGCGCAGGAACAGCTCGCGCAGTTTATCGAGCATAGAGAGACGGTTAATACGCAGCTCTTTATCTTCTACGTTCACCATCACTTTCTCGAAGAAGGCGTCGATCACGTCACGCAGCTCGGCCAGCTCCACCAGCGCTTCCTGGTAGCGACCTTCCGTGAAGTACGGCTCGAGCTTGTCGCGCAGCACCACAACCTGCATCGCCAGAGCGATCTCTTCCGGCTCTTTCAGGGTTGCGGCGTTCACGCGCTCGTTCAGCGTCTCGTCGGATTTCGCCAGAATGTTGGATACACGCTTGTTGGCCGCGGCCAGGGCAGATGCCGCTTCCAGGGTACGGAAGTGGGAAACCGCCTTCATACGCGCATCGAAATCAGCCGGACGGGTCGGACGACGCGCCAGCACCGCCTGAATGGTGTCAACGGTGTAACCTTCGTCCTGATACCACGCGCGGAAACGACCGAGCATAAAGTCGATCACATCATCCACAACGTTCGCGTTGGTCAGCTTGTTGCCGTACAGACGCACCGCTTCTTCGGTCAGGGTCTGCAGATCGAGGTTCAGGTTCTTCTCAACGATGATACGCAGCACGCCCAGCGCGGCACGACGCAGCGCAAACGGGTCTTTATCGCCTTTCGGATGCTGGCCGATACCGAAGATACCCGCCAGGGTGTCCATCTTATCGGCAATTGCGACGGCACATGCAACCGGGTTGGACGGCAGCTCGTCACCCGCAAAGCGCGGCTGATACTGCTCATTCAGGGCAACGGCTACGTCTTCCGCTTCGCCATCGTGACGCGCGTAGTGCATACCCATCACGCCCTGGGTGTCGGTGAATTCGAACACCATGTTGGTCATCAGGTCGCACTTGGACAGCAGGCCTGCACGCGTCGCGTGGTTGACGTCTGCACCGATTTCACGGGCAATCCAGCCGGACAGCTCCGCAATGCGGTCGGTCTTGTCGCGCAGCGTGCCCAACTGCTGTTGGAACAGCACGGTCTGCAGGCGCGGCAGGTTATCTTCCAGACGCTTTTTACGGTCGGTGTTGAAGAAGAACTCTGCATCCGCCAGACGCGGACGAACGACTTTCTCGTTACCGGAGATAATCTGGATAGGATCTTTCGATTCAATGTTTGCCACGAAGATGAAGTTTGGCAGCAGCTTGCCGTCGTTGGCATAGACCGGGAAGTACTTCTGGTCACCCTTCATGGTGTACACCAGCGCTTCAGCCGGAACGGCCAGGAATTTCTCTTCGAACTTCGCGGTCAGCACAACCGGCCATTCAACCAGAGAGGTCACTTCTTCCAGCAGGCTTTCGCTCAGGTCGGCGTTACCGCCAATCTGGCGCGCCGCTTCTTCAGCGTCCGCTTTGATTTTGGCTTTACGCTGTTCGTAGTCGGCAATGACCTTACCGCGCTCCAGCAGGATCTGCGGATACTGGTCGGCATTGTCGATGGTGAACTCTGGCTCGCCCATAAAGCGGTGGCCGCGGATCACCCGATCGGACGCCACGCCCAGAATGGTCGCCGGGATAACGGTATCGCCCAGCAGCAGGGTCACGGTGTGAACCGGACGCACGAAGTGCACGTCGGACGCGCCCCAGCGCATCAGCTTAGGAATCGGCAGCTTTGCCAGAGACGTGGCAATCATATCCGGCAGCAGCGCTTCCGCGCTTTCGCCTTTCACGTGCGCACGGTACAGCAGCCACTCGCCTTTATCCGTGGTCAGACGTTCGGCCTGATCAACGGTGATGCCGCAGCCGCGCGCCCAGCCTTCAGCCGCTTTGCTCGGCTTGCCTTCCGCGTCAAACGCCTGGGCAATCGCCGGGCCACGTTTTTCGACTTCGCGATCCGGCTGAGACGCCGCCAGATTTGCCACTTTCAGCGCCAGACGGCGAGGTGCGGCAAACCACTCAATTTTACCGTGTGCCAGGCCAGCGTTATCCAGCTCAGCGGTCACGTTCGCAGCGAAAGATTCAGCCAGGCTGCGCAGGGCTTTTGGTGGCAGCTCTTCGGTGCCGATTTCCACCAGGAAAGTTTTCTCAGACATGGCCGCCTCTTATTTGTTTCGGTTGCACATCGGGAAGCCAAGGGCTTCACGGGACGCGTAGTAAGCTTCTGCAACGGCTTTGGTCAGGGTACGAATACGCAGAATGTAGCGCTGACGTTCAGTCACGGAGATGGCTTTGCGGGCGTCCAGCAGGTTGAAGCTGTGGGCGGCCTTCAGAATACGCTCGTAGGCAGGCAGAGGCAGCGGAGTCTCCAGCGCCAGCAGCTGCTGCGCTTCTTTCTCGTACTGCTCGAAGCAGGTGAACAGGAAGTCCACGTCCGCGTATTCGAAGTTATAGGTGGATTGCTCCACTTCGTTCTGATGGAACACGTCGCCGTAGGTGGTTTTACCCAGCGGGCCGTCGCTCCAGACCAGGTCGTAAACGCTGTCTACGCCCTGAATGTACATCGCCAGACGTTCCAGACCGTAGGTGATTTCACCGGTGATTGGCTTACATTCCAGACCGCCAACCTGCTGGAAGTAAGTGAACTGAGTCACTTCCATGCCGTTCAGCCACACTTCCCAACCCAGACCCCAGGCACCCAGCGTTGGGTTTTCCCAGTTATCTTCCACGAAACGGATGTCGTGAATGGTTGGATCCATACCCAGCTCTTTCAGCGACCCGAGGTACAGTTCCTGAATGTTGTCGGGTGATGGCTTAATCACCACCTGGAACTGATAGTAATGCTGCAGACGGTTCGGGTTTTCACCGTAACGACCATCGGTCGGACGACGGGAAGGCTGCACATACGCGGTCGCCATTGGCTCTGGCCCCAACGCGCGCAGGCTGGTCATCGGGTGTGAAGTGCCGGCGCCGACTTCCATGTCCAAAGGTTGAACAATGGTACAGCCCTGACGAGCCCAGTAATCCTGTAAGGTCAGGATCAGGCCCTGGAAGGTCTTGGTATCAAACTTTTGCATAGTATTTCGTGCTGGATACGTGTGGTTTTAAATGGAAGGGACCAGTATACCCGCTGGCTGCAAGATATACAGTACGAAACGGGGTTGTTTAGGGAAAATTGGGGAAATAAGCCTTCCGGCCAGAACGCTGACGGCGTCTGGCTGTTGATTATACGAGCAGGCTAGCGCATGGAGAGGTGTAAAAACTGACCATCCGCATCAAACGAGCAGACAAAGCCCTCTTTACGCGCCGTATATCCTCTTAGTTCATAGCTGCCCTGAAAGCGCTCGAATCCGATGACGTTAATTTTCTGAATGTCCGAGTTATAGCGGCGGGCGGCCTTGTCCTTGCAGAGAGACTCCATATTCAACGAACGTTCCGGGCTCATTTTACCCTGCTGCGCTTTTTGCACAGGTGCTTCTTGCGACGCGCTGCATCCCGCCAGGATCACCAGCAGAAAGAGTGACGCCACACGCTTCATCATCATTTTTATTACCGCCCTGGTCAGTGGCTGTTATTTTTAGTATCAAAGCTTTTATAGATTAAGGTCCGGCATTCTGCGAATCTCGCGGCCTCCCTACAAGCCTGCTGAATAAAACTCAGAATTTTCCAAGCGAAGACTTTTGGACAATGGCAGTCACACTCAATTTACAGGGAATACGAGGAACTGATGCAGTCAAAAATTAACTGGATTGATAACCTGCGAGGAATAGCGTGTCTGATGGTGGTCATGATCCACACGACGACCTGGTACGTCACGAATGCCCACAGCATCAGCCCCGTTAACTGGGATATCGCCAATATTCTCAACTCTGCGTCACGCGTCAGCGTGCCGCTGTTCTTTATGATTTCCGGCTTTCTCTTTTTTGGCGAGCGTAGCGCGCAGCCGCGGCACTTCATCCGCATCGCGGCCTGTCTGGGGTTCTACAGCGCCGTTGCCCTGCTCTATATCACGCTGTTCACCTCCATTAACGCCGGGCTATCGCTGAAATACGTGCTGCAAAAACCGGTGTTCTACCACCTGTGGTTCTTCTTCGCCATTATCGTTATCTATCTGGTGTCCCCGCTCATCCAGGTAAAACACGTCAGCGGAAAAATGCTTTTAGCCCTGATGGTGGTGATTGGCATTGTTGCCAACCCGAATACGCTCTCACAGAAAATCGACGGATTTGAGTGGCTGCCGGTCAATCTCTATATCAACGGCGATACTTTTTACTACGTGCTTTACGGCATGCTGGGGCGCGCCATCGGGATGATGGACACGCAAAAACGCGGTCTGAACTGGCTCTGCGGGGCGCTGTTTATCGCTGGCGTGGCGGTGATTTCGCGCGGGACGCTGTACGAGCTGCAGTGGCGCGGCAATTTTGCCGATACCTGGTATTTGTATTGCGGGCCGATGGTCTTTATCTGTGCCGTTTCGCTGCTCACGCTCGCCAAAAATACCCTGAACGCGCGCGCCCTGCCCGTACTCAGTCTTATCTCGCGCCACTCTCTCGGGATTTACGGTTTTCACGCGCTGGTGATCCACGCGCTGCGCACGAGAGGCGTTGAGCTAAAAAGCTGGCCGGTGCTGGATATCGTCTGGATTTTTGCCGCCACGCTGGCGATCAGCCTGCTGCTGTCGATGCTGCTGCAAAAAATAGACGTTCGCCGCTTCGTCAGCTAATGCTTCGCTGCCGGGCGCGATGGTACTGGCGCGGGGAGGAAAACCCCGCCGCCAGTGAAGCCTGCTCCACGCCGCGCCCCTGCAGTAGCCACTGCTCCGCCACCGCCAGACGCAGCTGTTCCAGATAATCGCGAACGCTAATCCCTAAATGTGACTGGAAAAGCCGGGTGAGATGACGCGGGCTGACGTGCGCCAGTGCAGCAATGTCAGGCAAGCTCCACGCTTTTTGCGGCTCGGCGGTGAGCGCATCCTGCGCCCGATGGATCGCCGGATGAAGATGATTGCGGTAGCGCAGCCACGGGGATAGCTGGGGATCGTCACCGGAACGGCGGAACCAGACCACCATTTCGCGCGCCACGGCCAGCGCCTTTTCAGGGCCGCACAGGCGGTTAATCATGTGCAGCGCCAGATCGATGCCAGACGTGATCCCCGCGCTGGTCCAGATGTTCTCATCCTGCACAAAGATGCGGTTTTCTTTAATCGTCGCCGTGGGGGCCGCGGTGCGTAAACGGCTAATAACGTCATGATGGGTCGTGCACTGCCGGTTGTTCAACAGGCCCGATTTCGCCGCCAGCAAGGCCCCTGAACAGACGCACATCACGGTGATTTCCTGGCGCTGGATCTGCGGCTGCAGGCACATCAGCCAGTGCTGGATCTGCTGCGCCTGTGGCGTTGAGAACTGACTGCGGGAGTCGCTCACACCCGGCAGCACCAGCAGGCTGCCTTCCGTGAGACGCTCCGGCAGCGGCTGAATGCCGCTCATCGTCAGGCCAATGGACGTCGGAACCTCAGATTGCGGGCCAATGTAATGCGGGCGAAACGCGTCGCCAGCCAGCACAAAGGTCTCTGCCGGGCCGGTCATGTCTAATGACAGCACCCCGGGCAACATCACGAACCAGACGTCGATGCTCATTACAGGGACTCCAGCGTCTCCGCTACCGTTTTAATCTCGGCAAAACGCCCGGACAGTACCGTCTCGGTACGATGGCGAATTTCCGCTGCGCTAAGGGTTATCCCCTTGTACGTCATGGGAAACGTCAGCGTTGCCTCACTAACAAAGGTCACAGCATAACCCAGATCGGAAGCCACCCGGGCGGTGGTTTCACAGCATTGCTCAGTACGAATTCCGCAGATAATCACACTGTTGATATCACGCTCGCGCAGCCAGCGGTCAAGCCCGGTATCCGTGAAGGCATTATGGACGTGTTTCTGGAAAACCACATCCGGCTGATGACGCAAAAAGGCCATCGGTTTGACATAGCCGCTTTCCAGAGTGAAAGGACCGTCTTCATCCACGTGAAAAATATCAACGACCGGAATATTGCGCGCCTGGCAGCCTTCAATCAGCCCCAGCATCGCCTGCTGAAAGGCAGGAATTTCGTCCTCCTGCCAGTAATTGCGGTGATGGAAGGACTGCTGAGTATCGATGTTTATTAATGCGATGCGTGACATGATAAATCTCCTCGCCAGTGGGTGTGGCACCATACTGGCAAGGAAATGAAGGCACGCACAGACCAAAAAAGGACATCCTCGTGCCTCTCCCGGACAAGCGTATTTACGACATCAGAGGCAGCAGCTGCTGGTAGATTTTACGGAATACCGCGCGCCTTTCCGCGTACCGCGCATGGTTTGCCGCGTCAGGGAAATGCGCCTGTTCAAGGGTAAGCTGAGGCAGCAGTTGTGAAAGTGGTTTTTCCGGGTTCATAGCAATCTGCGCCAGACGCGCGGCGCCGAGCGCGGGGCCGACATCGCCACCGGTGCGGAAATCCAGCTGCAACCCGCTGATATCCGACAGCATCTGTCGCCAGTAAGGGCTTCGCGCACCGCCGCCAATCAGGGTGACGCTCGTCGGTTCCAGGCCGCAGTCGTGCACCACGTCCATCCCGTCGGCCAGCGCATAGCCCACGCCTTCGAGAACCGCACGCGCCAGCTCTGCCGGGCCATGCTGATGGGTTAAGCCAAAGAACACCCCTTTCGCTTCCGGGTTGTTGTGCGGCGTACGCTCGCCGGAAAGATACGGTAAAAACCAGACGGTACCCGCAGCGTCATCCGCCTGCTGGGCTGCGGAAATGAGCGCCGGAACGTCGGCCATGCCGGTGAGTTTTGCCGCCCAGTCCAGGCAGGACGCTGCGCTGAGCATCACCGACATCAAATGCCATTTCCCTGGAAGGGCATGACAGAAACTGTGCACAGCGCTTTCAGGATTACTGCGATACCCGTCGCTGACGGCAAAATAGACGCCAGACGTTCCCAGTGACAGCATCGCCTGGCCCGCCTCAACCATGCCGACACCGACAGCGCCCGCCGCGTTATCGCCGCCCCCGGCCACCACCGGTACGGCAGGCATATTCCAGCGCTCAGCAACAGCTGGCAGCAGTGCGCCTGTCACCTCACAGCCTTCGTACAGCGCGGGCATATGTTCCCGGGTCAGATGGCAGGCATCCAGCATCGCCTCGCTCCAGTCGCGCTTCGCCACGTCGAGCCACATGGTGCCCGCGGCATCGGACATGTCGCTGGCGAAATCGCCCGTCA
Source organism: Enterobacter sp. CGMCC 5087 (assembly GCF_003144775.1). Classification (NCBI taxonomy): domain Bacteria; kingdom Pseudomonadati; phylum Pseudomonadota; class Gammaproteobacteria; order Enterobacterales; family Enterobacteriaceae; genus Enterobacter; species Enterobacter sp. CGMCC 5087. Next base: position 7,168 of record NZ_QFXN01000215.1, read on the forward strand.
TGCGAAAACGCAGATAGTCTTTCGGCAGCAGGACTTTCGCCACCTGCTGGAAAATCTCCGGTTCATGGCGCTGCACCCACAGCAATTTGGGCGCAGTAAAGCCGGGCATCATCAGGTTACCGGTAATCTCGCGGGAATTGGGTACGCGTTCCTCAAGAAGCGCACACTCTTCCGCACAGCGGCCATCGTTCCAGAGGATCGCAGGACGCAACACACGATGCTGGCTATCGAGCAGCGTAGCGCCGTGCATTTGTCCGGCAATCCCCAGCGCTTTCACGTCGCGCAGGCTGTGCTGCTCACCTAAGGCTTTGATTGCGCGATCCGTCGCCTGCCACCACTGTTCCGGATCCTGTTCCGACCACAGCGAATGCGGACGTGAAACCTGCAGCGTTTCCGTCTGCGTTGCTAACACGTCGCCCTGCTCGCTCAACAGGATAGCTTTCACACCCGATGTGCCAAGATCGATCCCGATATACATTACAGTGACTCCTTTAACAGAAATGCCCGGTGGCGTTAACGCTTACCGGGCCTACATGCATCTTCAGCTCAATCACTTATCAAACAGATAGTGGTTTACGAGATTTTCCAGCAGTTCCTGGTGCCCGCTCTGGTGCTGCGGTGCCAGCTGATGTTGTTCAGCGTACTTCGCAATTTCCGCCAGCGATAACTGACCTTTCAAGATTTGCTGGCCCAGCTCACTGTTCCAGCCGCTGTAACGCTTCGCCACGCGCTTATCCAGTTCGCCGTCTTCAATCATGCGCGCGGCCACTTTCAGCGCCAGCGCCATGGTGTCCATCGCGCCAATGTGGCCGTAGAACAGATCGTATTTGTCGGTGCTCTGACGACGTACCTTGGCGTCAAAATTCAGGCCGCCGGTGGTGAAACCGCCCGCTTTGACGATCTCGTACATCACCAGGGCATTCTCTTCCACGCTGTTCGGGAACTGATCGGTGTCCCAGCCCAGCTGTGCATCGCCGCGGTTCGCATCGACAGAGCCGAAAATGCCCAGCGCAATGGCAGACGCGATCTCGTGATGGAAAGAGTGGCCCGCCAGCGTGGCGTGGTTGGCTTCAATGTTCACTTTAATCTCTTTTTCCAGACCGAACTGCTTCAGGAAGCCATACACCGTCGCCACGTCGTAGTCATACTGGTGCTTGGTCGGTTCCTGCGGTTTCGGCTCGATCAGCAGCGTGCCGCGGAAGCCGATTTTGTGCTTATGGTCGACAACCATCTGCATAAAGCGGCCAATCTGCTCGCGCTCCTGACGCAGGTCGGTGTTCAGCAGCGTTTCATAACCTTCACGGCCACCCCACAGGACATAGTTCTCGCCACCCAGCTGATGCGTAGCGTTCATTGCCGTCACCACCTGCGTGGCTGCCCAGCTAAACACTTCCGGATCCGGATTGGTTGCCGCGCCCGCGCCGTAGCGTGGGTTGGTGAAGCAGTTTGCCGTGCCCCAGAGCAGCTTCACGCCGCTTTGCTGCTGTTTCGCCGCCAGTACATCCACCATCTGCGCAAAATTGTTCAGATACTCTTTCAGCGACGCCCCTTCCGGCGACACGTCCACGTCATGGAAGCAGTAGTACGGCACGTTTAGCTTGTGGAAGAACTCAAATGCGACATCGGCTTTGCGCTTTGCCAGCTCAATGGCCTCACCCGGCTGCTGCCACGGGCGGTCAAAGGAACCCACGCCGAACATATCGGCGCCGTTCCAGCAGAAGGTATGCCAGTAACAGGCGGCAAAGCGCAGATGATCTTCCATGCGCTTACCCAGCACCAGCTCATCCGGGTTGTAGTGACGAAATGCTAAAGGATTGGTCGTTTTTGGGCCTTCGTAACGAACACGATCGAGTTGGTCGAAATAAGCTTGCATATTGAGCTCCATAATCAGGGTATGCGGCGAGTCGTTGATACAGGAGTAATAGTGAATAGACATTTTGGGTTGCTCAATTACGTTATTTCACACTGCTATTGAGAGAATGCACAACTGTGCGCTGGCTCGCAAAATAATGCGCAGACAAACTATTTTTCGGCGCGTATTCCAGAATCAAATGTAATTAAGACGTTACGTATTTTAAAATCCGATCGCGGTCATAAATTCAGAAATAAACCAAATATCATAATGAGAAGATAAAAATCTGTAATTGCCAGCCCGCCTTTCCGCGTTAAAAATTTGCTGCGTCTCAGCAGTGAATGTTTCTTTTATCTCAGCAACACATACCCCTACAAAAAGGCCTAATAATTATGAAGATAAAGAACCTGACTCTAACGCTCTGCGCTACGCTCCTCCTTGCAAGCTTTGCAGGACATGCCAAAGAGGTCAAAATTGGTATGGCGATTGACGACCTCCGCCTGGAGCGCTGGCAAAAAGATCGCGATATTTTTGTGAAGAAAGCAGAATCCCTCGGCGCCAGCGTGTTTGTTCAGTCGGCTAATGGCAATGAAGAAACACAAATGTCGCAGATCGAGAATATGATCAACCGTGGCGTCGATGTTCTGGTCATTATCCCCTATAACGGCCAGGTATTAAGTAACGTGGTGAAAGAAGCCAAACAGGAAGGCATAAAAGTCCTGGCCTATGACCGCATGATTAATAATGCGGATATTGATTATTATATTTCATTCGACAATGAAAAAGTCGGGGAATTACAGGCGCAAAGCCTGATCGACAAAGTGCCTCAGGGCAATTATTTTCTGATGGGCGGCTCTCCGGTAGATAACAACGCCAAACTGTTCCGCGAAGGGCAAATGAAAGTCCTTAAGCCGTACATCGATAACGGGAAAATTAAAGTGGTTGGCGATCAGTGGGCCGACGGCTGGCTGCCAGAAAACGCGCTGAAAATTATGGAAAACGCGCTGACGGCCAACAACAACAAAATTGATGCGGTTGTGGCCTCCAACGATGCCACTGCAGGCGGCGCTATCCAGGCCCTGAGCGCGCAGGGGCTGGCCGGAAAAGTCGCCATTTCAGGACAGGATGCCGATCTGGCTGGCGTAAAACGCATTATCGCAGGCACCCAAACCATGACGGTCTACAAACCGATTACCCAGTTGGCCAATACGGCGGCGGAAATCGCCGTGGAGCTGGGCAATGGCAAACAACCTAAAGCAGATGCAACGCTGAATAACGGCCTGAAAGACGTTCCAGCTCGCCTGCTCACGCCGATTGAAGTCAATAAAGAGAACATTGACGCCACCGTGGTTAAAGACGGTTTCCACAAGAAGAGCGAACTGTAATCCGGCGCGGCCCCTGCTCTGCGGGGGCGCATCACGTTGTACTGTTCTTCCCTCGGGTTATGTGGAGCGGTTATGCCCTATTTACTTGAAATGAAAAGCATCACCAAGCGCTTCGGCACGGTGAAAGCCGTCGATAACGTTAGCCTCCGGTTGAACCCCGGCGAAGTGGTTTCACTGTGCGGCGAGAACGGCTCGGGCAAGTCGACGCTGATGAAAGTGCTGTGCGGGATCTACCCACACGGCAGCTACGAAGGCGAAATCATCTTTGCCGGCGAAGTGATTCAGGCGACACACATCCGCGATACCGAACGCAAAGGCATCGCCATCATCCACCAGGAGCTGGCGCTGGTGAAGCATCTCACCGTGCTGGAGAACATTTTCCTCGGGGCCGAAATTTCCCACCGCGGCGTGCTGGATTACGACACCATGACGCTCCGCTGCGAAAAGCTGCTGGCGCAGGTGAGCCTCAACATTTCACCGGATACCCGCGTGGCGGATCTGGGCCTCGGGCAACAGCAGCTGGTCGAAATAGCGAAGGCGCTAAATAAACAGGTCAGGCTGCTGATCCTTGATGAGCCCACGGCCTCACTTACCGAACAGGAAACCGCGGTTCTGCTCAACATCATCCGCGATCTGCAAAACCACGGCATCGCCTGCATCTACATTTCACACAAGCTGAACGAGGTTAAAGCCATTTCGGATACCATCTGCGTGATCCGCGACGGGCAGCACATCGGCACGCGTGAAGCCGCCGGGATGAGCGAAGATGACATCATCACCATGATGGTAGGGCGCGAGCTTACGGCGCTCTACCCGAATGAGCCTCACACCAAAGGTGATGAAGTGCTGCGCGTGGAAAACCTGACCGCGTGGCACCCCGTTAACCGCCATATCAGGCGCGTCAATAACGTCTCGTTTTCTCTGCACAGCGGCGAAATTCTTGGTATTGCCGGGTTAGTCGGCGCCGGGCGCACGGAGGCCGTACAGTGTCTCTTTGGCGTGTGGCCGGGGCGCTGGGAGGGCACGATTTATATCGACAGTCAGCCGGTGAAAATCGATAACTGCCAGCAGGCGATTGCCCACGGCATTGCCATGGTGCCGGAAGATCGTAAGAAAGACGGCATCGTACCGGTGATGGCTGTGGGTAAAAACATTACGCTTGCGGCACTCGATCGGTTCTCCGGCGCGCTGAGCAGCCTAGACGACGCCGCCGAGCAGCAGTGCATCCTCCAGTCGCTTGCCCGGCTGAAGGTCAAAACCTCCTCGCCGGAACTGGCGATTGGCCGCCTGAGCGGGGGAAACCAGCAGAAGGCGATTCTGGCGCGCTGCCTGCTTCTCAATCCACGCATATTAATCCTTGATGAGCCGACGCGCGGGATTGATATCGGTGCCAAATATGAAATCTACAAACTGATTAATCAGCTTGTACAGCAAGGGATTGCCGTCATTGTCATTTCGTCTGAGTTACCCGAAGTGCTCGGCCTGAGCGACCGCGTGCTGGTCATGCACGAGGGAAAACTGAAAGCCAACCTGATTAACCAGAACCTGACGCAGGAGCAGGTGATGGAAGCCGCTTTAAGGAGCGAACGTCATGTCGAAAAGCAATCCGTCTGATATCAAAGTCGCTGTTCCGACGCCCGGTGCATTCGCGGGGCTAAAAGCGCTTAACCTGCAGGTTTTCGTGATGATCGCGGCCATTATCGTCATCATGCTGTTCTTTACCTGGATGACCGATGGCTCGTACTTAAGCGCGCGTAACGTCTCCAACCTGCTCCGCCAGACCGCCATTACCGGCATTCTGGCCGTGGGCATGGTGTTCGTGATTATCTCCGCGGAGATCGATCTGTCAGTCGGTTCGATGATGGGGCTCCTCGGCGGCGTGGCGGCGATTTTTGACGTCTGGCTCGGGTGGCCGCTGCCGCTGACTGTGGCGGTCACGCTGGTGCTGGGTCTGGTTCTGGGTGCCTGGAACGGCTGGTGGGTAGCCTACCGTAAAGTGCCGTCGTTCATTGTCACCCTGGCGGGGATGCTGGCCTTTCGCGGGATCTTAATTGGCATCACTAATGGCACCACCGTCTCCCCGACCAGTGCAGCCATGTCGCAGATTGGCCAGAGTTACCTCTCAGATAGCGTGGGCTTTACCCTCGGTGTGGTGGGGTTGTTGGGGTTTGTCGCGTGGCAGTGGCGTGGACGCATGCGTCGTCAGGCGCTGGGGCTGGCTTCTCCGGCGTCAACCTCGGTGGTGGGGCGTCAGGCGCTCACGGCGGTCATTGTGCTGGGCGCCATCTGGCTTTTAAACGACTATCGCGGTGTCCCGACACCCGTCCTGCTGCTGGCGCTTTTACTGCTGGCCGGTATGTTTATGGCGACGCGCACCGCGTTTGGCCGCCGTATTTATGCCATAGGCGGCAACCTTGAAGCTGCCCGCCTCTCGGGTATCAATGTCGAACGTACCAAGCTGGCGGTCTTCGCCATTAACGGCCTGATGGTCGCTATCGCCGGGCTGATCCTCAGCTCGCGTCTGGGCGCCGGTTCTCCCTCCGCCGGTAACATCGCCGAGCTGGATGCTATCGCCGCCTGCGTCATTGGCGGCACCAGCCTCGCAGGGGGTATCGGGAGCGTGGCGGGCGCGGTCATGGGCGCATTTATCATGGCGTCGTTGGATAACGGGATGAGTATGATGGACGTCCCGACGTTTTGGCAGTATATCGTCAAGGGGGCGATTCTTTTACTGGCAGTCTGGATGGACTCGGCCACCAAGCGACGGGCCTGATAACCTTATTGTGACTTAATTGGGAAGTGAGCCATGTTTGAAAAGCGTCACCGCATTACGTTGTTATTCAATGCCAATAAAGCCTATGACCGTCAGGTGGTGGAAGGCGTGGGTGAATATTTGCAGGCGTCGCAATCCGAATGGGATATTTTTATTGAAGAAGATTTTCGCACCCGTCTGGAGAACATCAAAGACTGGCTGGGCGATGGCGTCATCGCCGACTATGACGATCCCGTCATCGAACAGCTGTTGACCGACGTCGACGTCCCGATTGTGGGCGTCGGCGGCTCCTATCATGCGCCCGAACACTATCCGCCGGTCCACTATATTGCCACCGATAACCATGCCCTGGTCGAGGCCGCCTTTCTCCATTTAAAAGAGAAAGGCGTCCATCGCTTCGCGTTTTATGGGTTACCGGCCACCAGCGGCAAGCGCTGGGCCGTTGAGCGTGAACACGCGTTTTGCCAGCTGGTCGCGCAGGAGAAGTATCGCGGCGTGGTCTATCAGGGGCTGGAAACCGCCCCGGAAAACTGGCAGCACGCGCAAAACCGCCTCGCTGACTGGCTGCAAACGCTGCCGCCGCAAACCGGCATTATTGCCGTGACGGACGCGCGCGCGCGGCACGTGCTGCAGGTCTGCGAACACTTACACATTCCGGTGCCCGAAAAGCTGTGCGTGATTGGCATCGATAACGAAGAACTGACCCGCTATCTGTCTCGCGTGGCGCTCTCCTCCGTTGCTCAGGGCACGCGTCAGATGGGCTATCAGGCGGCGAAGCTGCTGCATCGTCTGCTGGATAAAGAGTCCCTGCCGCTTCAGCGCCTGCTGGTGCCTCCTGTTCGCGTCGTAGAACGCCGCTCAACCGATTATCGCTCCTTGAGCGATCCGGCCGTCATTCAGGCCATGCACTATATTCGCAACCACGCCTGTAAAGGGATTAAGGTCGATCAGGTGCTGGATTCGGTGGGCATTTCGCGTTCGAATCTGGAGAAGCGCTTTAAAGAAGAGGTGGGCGAAACCATTCATGCCGTCATCCATGCGGAAAAGCTGGAGAAAGCACGCAGCCTGCTCATCTCCACGTCGCTGTCGATCAACGAAATCTCGCAGATGTGCGGTTACCCATCTCTGCAATACTTCTATTCGGTGTTCCGCAAAGAGTATGACACCACGCCGAAGGAGTATCGGGATCGCCACAGCGAGGTGCTGACATAGAAAAGAAAACGCCTTCCAGTGGAAGGCGTTTTTTTGAGATTACATATGGGCGGCGATTAAGCGCTGGTTATCCTGGTACATGGCGAACAGATAGTTGTTATAGCTCTGTCCCTTTGTCGAATAACCTTTCAGCTTGTGGATCATCGTACTGGCCGTCACTTCCTGGTCCGCTTTACGCAGCTGAGCGCGTGATTTACGGAACGATGAGTAGGCCGGGTGCGTGTTCAGATTCACCACATAGGCGCTGACGGAATCTTTCACAGATTCAAACTGCGAATAGCCTTTCACCTTGCCAGGGGCATTATTACAACGACCTTTCACACATTTCATGCCGAAAAGGTTGTTGTTGCTACGCGCAAGCTTAGAAGTACCCCAGCCGCTTTCGGCAGCAGCCATGGTAGCAACCATGCTGCCCGGGATGATATCTACACGCTCAAGGAGAGCATTCCACGGCACACGACGGGTGTTACCGTTCCAGCTCAGCTTGTAGCGCTTCGTGATATCTTTCAGACGCGCGCGCTCTGACGGCGACCAGCGGCTATCGTACTGTTTGGAAATCAGCCAGTTACGATCCGCAGTAATCGCGGCATTTTGACTCGTGATGTAAGGCATTACCGTCCGGAGAAACGCTTTTTTCCTTGGTGTTCCGGAAGGGTATTTTCGCAAATCAGGAAGTGAACTACTCTTTGCACTATTGCGAGAATACTCTTGTTTACTGCTAACCTTACTACTTGTCGTCTTTATTACGTGGGCTTTCTTACTCGTTGTATCCGTGTGCGTCTTCGCAAGCACCTCACCCGAAAATGCCGTGGTGAGTAACATGAGTATCGCAGCCCCATATCGTCGAATGGGAGTCGATATCATTAGGTCTCCTGGTCGGATGTAATCATCCCAACACCTTATTTTTTTCACAAATTTGAGAGCGGAATCTCAAATCATATCAAAAATAGACTTCAAGAGCACGTATAGAAATAGTCCAATTCCGAAACTATGTCACCTGAAACTTGCTCATAAAAACATCATTCCACAAAAACTGTGTGCGCTATCGCAGATAACTGCCTAATTTTGCGCGAGATCACTCATCCTCACGCATCCTCCTGGCAGAAAGCGACAGGGGATGAGTTTCAGCACCCCGCCTGATGGCACACTGGTCAAAAATGCCGCGACAGGAAAAAGGAATGAAACGTACCGCATTAGCCTTTCTGATTTTACCCGCACTGGCGCATGCCAACTGGTCATCGCCGGGGTTTAACGCATTTAGCGTCGAAGGCACCGGTGTCTTCACCAGCCAGGCAAAGCTTGCGAAGGGTACGCGTCCTCTGACGCTGAGTTTTGACAAGACGTGCTGGCAGCCTGCGGATGCGATAAAACTCAATGAGATGCTGTCGCTCAAACCCTGTGACGGCACGCCGCCGCAGTGGCGCCTTTTCCGCGACGGTGACTACCAGATGCGGATTGATACCCGCTCCGGCACGCCCACCCTGCTGCTGGCGGTTCAGAGTGCCTCAGAACAGCCGGTTGCAAACGTCATTCGCCAGTGTCCGAAGTGGGACGGCAAACCGCTGACGCTGGACGTCAGCAGTACCTTCCCGGAAGGCTCCGTGGTGCGCGACTACTACAGTAAACAGACGGCGACGGTGCAGAATGGAAAAATCACCCTGCAGCCAGCCGCCAACAGTAACGGCCTGCTGCTGCTTGAGCGCGCGGAAACCGATAAGCCTGCGCCGTTTAGCTGGCAAAACGCCACCGTCTATTTTGTGCTGACCGACCGTTATGTGAATGGTGACCCGGGCAACGACAACAGCTACGGGCGCCATAAAGACGGTATGCAGGAGATTGGCACCTTCCACGGCGGGGATCTCAAAGGACTTGCCGGCAAGCTCGATTATTTACAGCAGCTGGGGGTAAACGCACTCTGGATAAGCTCTCCGCTTGAGCAGATCCACGGCTGGGTAGGCGGTGGCACAAAAGGGGATTTCCCGCATTACGCCTATCACGGCTACTACACCCAGGACTGGACGAAGCTCGACGCCAACATGGGAACCGAAGATGATTTACGCCATCTTGTCGACGAAGCGCACAAGCGCGGGATCCGCGTTCTGTTTGATATCGTTATGAACCACGTTGGCTATGCCACGCTGGCAGACATGCAGGAATTTCAGTTTGGTGCCCTGTACCTTCAGGGTGATGAGCTGAAAAAGACGCTGGGAGAACGCTGGACGGACTGGAAGCCGGGCGCGGGCCAAAGCTGGCACAGCTTTAACGACTACATCAACTTTAGCGACAAAGCCGCATGGGAAAAATGGTGGGGCAAGAAATGGATCCGCACGGACATCGGCGATTACGACAACCCTGGCTTCGACGATTTGACCATGTCGCTGGCATTTCTGCCGGATCTGAAAACGGAATCCACGACGCCTTCCGGATTGCCTAACTTTTACCAACACAAGCCCGACACCCACGCGAAGGCCATCCCCGGATATACCCCGCGCGATTATCTGACCCACTGGCTGAGCCAGTGGGTACGTGACTACGGCATCGACGGTTTCCGGGTGGATACGGCGAAACACGTTGAGCTTGCGGCCTGGCAACAGCTGAAAGACCAGGCAAGCCAGGCGCTGGCCGCCTGGAAAGGGACGAACCCGGACAAAAAGCTCGACAACGCACCGTTCTGGATGACCGGGGAATCCTGGGGCCACGGGGTGATGCAAAGCGATTATTACCGCCACGGTTTTGATGCGATGATTAACTTTGATTATCAGGAGCAGGCGGCAAAAGCGGTGGATTGTCTGGCCGATATGGATCTCACCTGGCAGCAGATGGCGGAAAAGCTGCAAAGCTTCAACGTGCTGAGCTATCTCTCATCACACGATACGCGTCTGTTCCGCGAAGGGGGCCAGCGAGCTGCGGAGCTGCTTCTGTTAGCACCGGGCAGCGTACAAATCTATTACGGGGATGAATCCGAGCGTCCGTTCGGGCCGACAGGTTCTGACCCATTACAGGGCACCCGATCAGATATGAACTGGCAGGACGTTACGGGCAAGCAGGCCCTAACCGTCGCCCACTGGCAAACGCTGGGTCAGTTCCGCGCCCGCCATCCGGCGATCGGTGAAGGCAAGCAAACCACATTATCGCTGAAAGAGGGATATGGCTTCGTGCGCGAGCACAAGGGCGATAAGGTGATGGTGGTATGGGCAGGTAATCAATAATTCTCCCCCACCCTAACCCTCTCCCCGCAGGGGAGAGGGAACCGCACGGCGCCGTCTTTTCCCCTTCTCCCTCCTGGAAGAGGGGCGGGGTGAGGGAAAATTCACCAGAACTATTCACTGTATAAATCCCACTCTGCCATATAAAACAACAAATCCGACCACGTCACCCGATTTGCACCAGCACGGTGCTAGCGTTATGGTTACCCACTTTCAAAATAAGCTCGACAGATCACCTGCTATGACGTTTTCACTTTTCGGCGACAAATTTACCCGCCATTCAGGCATTACTCGCCTGATGGAGGACCTCAACGACGGGCTGCGCACACCGGGCGCAATCATGCTCGGCGGCGGAAACCCGGCTCAAATTCCGGAGATGAATACCTATTTCCAGACGCTGCTCGCTCAGATGCTGGAAAGCGGCAAAGCAACCGATGCGCTTTGCAATTACGACGGCCCGCAGGGGAAAACCGAACTGCTGGCATTCCTCGCCGAAATGCTGCGTGACGAGCTGGGCTGGGATATCGAACCACAGAATATTGCACTGACAAACGGCAGCCAGAGCGCGTTTTTCTACTTGTTTAACCTGTTCGCAGGACGTCGCGCCGACGGCACCACCAAAAAAGTGCTGTTCCCGCTGGCGCCAGAGTATATCGGCTACGCCGATTCCGGTCTGGAAGAGGATCTGTTCGTCTCCGCGCGCCCGAATATTGAGCTGCTGCCGGAAGGACAGTTCAAATATCACGTCGATTTTGAACACCTGCATATTGGTGAAGAGACGGGCATGATCTGCGTATCGCGCCCGACTAACCCAACGGGCAACGTGATCACCGACGACGAACTGATGAAGCTGGATGCGCTGGCGAATCAGCACGGCATTCCGCTGGTGATCGATAACGCCTACGGCGTGCCGTTCCCGGGCATTATCTTCAGCGAAGCACGTCCGCTGTGGAACCCGAACATTGTCCTGTGCATGAGCCTCTCTAAGCTGGGTCTGCCGGGCAGCCGCTGCGGCATCATCATCGCCAACGAGAAAATCATCACCGCCATTACCAATATGAACGGCATTATCAGCCTTTCACCGGGGGGCATTGGCCCGGCGATGATGTGCGAAATGATTAAGCGCAATGACCTGCTGCGTCTGTCAAATGACGTGATCAAGCCATTCTATTACCAGCGCGTACAGGAGACGATTGCGATACTTCGCCGCTACTTGCCGGAAGAACGCTGCCTGATCCATAAACCTGAAGGGGCGATTTTCCTGTGGCTGTGGTTTAAGGATTTGCCTATCACCACCGAACTGCTCTACCAGCGCCTGAAAAAGCGCGGCGTGCTGATGGTACCGGGCGATTATTTCTTCCCGGGGCTGGATAAGCCGTGGCCGCATACTCACCAGTGCATGCGCATGAACTACGTGCCCGATCCGGAAAAAATCGAAGCGGGTGTTAAAATTCTCGCCGAAGAAATTGAAAAAGCCTGGCGCGAAGACGGTCAGTAAGTTCTTACGCCAGATTATGCAGCCGTTCGGCGCGTAGTCTGGCAGGATCAACGCATCGCAACGCGTGGGTTGGACAGGCCTCCACGCAGGCCGGTCCGCCTTCGCGATGCAGGCATAAATCACATTTCAGCGCCTGCGCCCTATTTCCCTCCAGGCGCACCTGCATCGCCCCGAACGGACACGCCACCATACAGCTTTTGCACCCAATGCAGTGCGTCTGCTCAACGAGCCAGACTCCCGCCGTACGGCTGATAGCATGGGTTGGACAGACGTTAGCACACGGCGCATCCTCGCACTGATGGCAGCCCACTGCCGTTGTGTAGTCGTCCCCCTTAACCACCCGAAGGCGGGGCGTAAAGGCATGAGCGGAGACGGCGTCCTGATGCGACACCGCGCAGGCCACTTCGCAGGTGCGGCACCCAATGCATTTTTCCGCATCCGCCACGATAAATCGGTTCATCTGTTACGCCTCGCGCACGTTAAAATCCAGTTCTTTTGAGATAGCCGCTGGCGCTACCGTCGGAATCAGAATGAATGTAAGCCGTATAAAACATAACGACTCCTGATATCCGTGCTTAATTCCCACCCGTCGTCAAATACAGGCGAGAGTGCCCGGTTTAATTTTCTTTAAGAATGATACACATGATGCACACCTTTATTGATGGCGCAGATCGCATTAGCGTATCAGGAATATTAATGAGGAAGCCATGACGGGAAGGGAAAACGGGAGATCGGTACTCTCAAATATGCCCGGCGGCGCTTCGCTTGCTCGGGCCTACGTAAAACTGCGATGGCAGTCCATGTAGGCCGGGTAAGACGAAGCCGCCACCCGGCTTTAACGCATCAGAAACGCCAGGTCAGGCCGGTCATCAGCGCGAAGCTGTCGTCGCGGTCGATCATCGGGCTGTTCTTCACGTCGTCAGGCAATACGGTGTAGACCGCGCTGGCGTTGAGATACAGCTTCTGGGTTAACTGATATTTGGCCGCCAGGCCAACGTATGGCGTCCAGCTGTCACCGGCGGTGTATTCATCCAGACCTGAGCGGCGAGACTCGTTGCCGGATACGCCGTAGTAGTAGTCGTTATAGCTTTCGTCGCTATAGAAAATACCGACAGAGGGCGTCAGGGTCAGGCGTTCCATCCTGATTGGACGGAAGTAAGAAACCTCGCCGATCATACCGCCGCTTTCATCCGTGGCATCACCAGAGACCGCCACTTTCAGAGAACCCCAGCTTTCGTGGCGGTAGTACGCGCCGCC
>NZ_QFXN01000216.1:0-64443 GCF_003144775.1 Enterobacter sp. CGMCC 5087
GGCAGAGGCTTTACGCTCATCAAGCTGTTTCATCTGATGGTCGTCGTTGTCATCTGGATCGAAATGCAGCGGCATCCACGATGCGGTCAGGCTGAGTTCATTTTTTGCGTCTTTCCACAGGATCCATCCGCCCGTGGTCTGGCGAACATAAAAGTTGTCGCCTTCGTAGCTAATTAACGGTACTGCGGTCGTATTTTCGTTATAGCCTTTGTAAGGAGACTCATTAAATACAGCCCCCGCTCCTAGTGAAAAGTCACCGGCCATTGCTGAGGATGTTGCAAATAACGTGGCCGCGATGAGTAAATTGTATTTAATAGTCATTACATGTAATCCATTAAAATGCCAAACAAGCGAGGCGCATAATAATGGTTACAAATTTGCCAATGCAACGCTGTGGTTTATATAATATTATATATAAAATCATATAGATGGGTGTGCAGGATGAGTAATTTACAGCTGAAGCCACGCGAATTAAAAATCATATCCGTCATCGCCGCAACTCGCAGCATTGGTGATGCCGCCGCCCTGCTGGGCATGGCGCAGGCCAACGTCAGCAAATATCTGTCTGATTTTGAAACACGGGTTGGACTCAAGGTTTTTGAACGCACCACGCGTCAACTGGCGCTTACTCAGTTCGGTGAAGCGTTACTTCCCTATGTTAACGCCACGCTGGATAAAAATACTCAACTTGTTAATTTCATTGCGGATTACAAGCATGAAAAACGCGGAAAAGTCACGATTTACGCCCCTACGGGTATCGTGACCTATCTGTCGCGGCATGTGATCCACAAAATCAATGATATCGGTGACATCCGCATCTCCCTGAAAACCTACAACCTCGACCGGAATGAATTTTCAGAAGGCGTTTCCTTTCCGGATGACTGCGACATTTTAATTACCTATGCGCAACCGAAAGACGAAAGTCTGGTTGCCAGCGTGTTAACAAAATATTCCGTTACGGCATTTGCAACCGTTGAGTATTTAAATAAGCACCCCTTAAAGGGACCTGAAGATTTAATTAATCATTCCTGTATTCTCATTGACTCCATGCTGGTCGATGATGCAAATATCTGGCGTTTTCGCGTGCACGGCAGTGATAGCGTGCATGACTACCGGGTGACCGGTAATTATATTTGCGACAATACGCAGACGGCCCTGGAGCTGGCAAGAAATAATCTCGGGATTGTTTTTGCGCCAAAAGAGAGTCTGAAAAAAGAATTAACGCAAGGGATGCTGGTCCCCTGCTTCCCGCATCAGGAAGAGTGGTGGCTCGATCTGACGGCCATCTTCCGCAAACGCGAATACCAGCCCTGGCGCGTGCAATACGTTCTGGATGGCGTTCTGAACTGCCTGCGCCAGCAAATAGCTCAGGCCGCCCATGGACGGCCTGAGCTGGGCGATTAGAATAGCCCCAGCGGTTTATCGGAGTAGCTGACCAGCAAACATTTCGTTTGCTGATAATGCTCCAGCATCATCTTATGGGTTTCACGCCCGATACCCGATTGCTTGTAACCGCCAAATGCCGCGTGTGCCGGATAGGCGTGGTAGCAGTTGGTCCAGACGCGCCCGGCCTGAATACCTCTGCCCATTTTATAGGCCAGATTACCGTTGCGGCTCCAGACGCCCGCTCCCAGCCCATACGGCGTGTCGTTGGCAATCTCCAGCGCCTCCTCCATCGTTTTGAAGGTGGTCACGGCCAGTACCGGTCCGAAAATTTCCTCCTGGAAGACGCGCATGTTGTTCTGACCGAACAGGATCGTTGGCTCCAGGTAATACCCTTCCTGCAGATCCCCACCGAGCACCTTACGGCGACCGCCGGTCAGAATATCCGCCCCCTCTTTCTTGCCGATGTCGATGTAGTTGAGGATGGTTTCCAGCTGTCCATGCGAGACCTGCGCCCCCATCTGCGTCACGTTATCGAGCGGGTTACCGCTGCGGATAGACTCGACGCGGCGAATGGCCCGCTCCATAAAGCGCTCATAGATGGACTCCTGCACCAGCGCGCGGCTTGGGCAGGTGCAGACTTCGCCCTGGTTAAACGCAAACAGCGCAAACCCTTCCAGGGCTTTATCGAAGAAGGCATCCTCTTCCTCCATCACGTCCGCGAAGAAGATGTTCGGGGATTTCCCGCCCAGCTCCAGGGTCACCGGAATGATGTTCTGCGTGGCGTACTGCATAATCTGCTGGCCCACTTCCGTCGACCCGGTAAACGCCACTTTGGCGATACGTTTTGAGGTGGCCAGATATTCCCCTATCTCACCGCCCGCACCGTTGACCACGTTAATCACGCCCGGCGGCAGAAGGTCGCCAACGATTTCCATCAGCAGCAGGACCGAGAGCGGGGTCAGACGCGCCGGTTTGAGCACAATACAGTTTCCAGCCGCCAGCGCGGGCGCCATCTTCCAGCTCGCCATCAGCAGCGGGAAGTTCCACGGAATGATTTGCCCGACGACGCCCAGCGGTTCGTGGAAATGATACGCCACGGTGTCGCTGTCTACCTCGCTTATTCCGCCCTCCTGAGCGCGAATGCAGGAGGCAAAATAGCGGAAGTGGTCGATGGCCAGCGGCACGTCTGCCGCCATCGTTTCCCGGATCGGCTTGCCGTTATCCCAGGTTTCCGCCGTCGCCAACAGCTCCAGATTCTGCTCCATCCGGTCAGCGATTTTGAACAAAATAGCTGCGCGGTCCTGAACTGAGGTATGGCCCCATTTATCTTTCGCTTTGTGCGCCGCATCCAGCGCCAGATCGATATCGCGCTTGCCGGAGCTGGCTATTTCGCACAGCGGCTGGCCGGTTACGGGGGTCAGGTTGGAATAGTATTCGCCGTCGACGGGAGCTACCCAGTCGCCGCCAATAAAGTTGTCATAACGGGGCTTCAGCTTGAGGGGAAAACCATACTCGCCGGGCTGGATACGCGATGAGGGAGGATTGATTGTCATGACCGTCTCCTTGCTGTTGGTGTACAACAAGGGTAGTTCCGGCTGGCGATTTTCTCGCCAGCCGGTAACGGTGTTTACGACGGAGGTCACGGAGTTTCAGGAAATAATAACGAATCGCGCAACAGATGATCGTTACCGCGACGGCGGGTAAAGCCGATGCGGTTGAAATACTCCAGGATCTGGATCGCCAGCTTGCGGCCCACGTTCAACCGGTCGCGGAAATCCGCTGCGCAGGTCGAGCCGCGCGCCTGATCCAGCTCGCGGATCAGGTTGGCAAACGCCACAATGCGATCGTTACGGTAGTAACGATCTTTCACGATCGCGACGATTAGCCCCTGCTGCGCCGCATGGCGCAATACCTGGCGCATCACCTGCTCGTCGGTGTTGGTTTCGCGAGCCAGATCCCGAACCCACCACGGCTCATCGCCAAACAGCGGGGCTGCTTTTTGCCATATGGCCTCCTGATCTGCGGTGAACCCGGCCTTGTGATCCGGCAGGTGCAGCCAGCCGTGGTGGCTTTTAATCACCCCGCTTTCGCGCATGTTTTCAATCAGCAGCAGCACCAGCGCATCGTCTTCCATCGGCAGCGCCATGCGTCGCAGACGCTCACGGCCCGGGCCAGGCTCATCCTGATGCTGTTCATGGTACGTTGCGAGCGTGTTCAGTATCTTACGCTGCCATTGCGCGGCAACCGGGGCGTTTAGCAGACTGTTTCCAGCCTGAATAAAGCCCGGCTGCTGGGCCAGCAGGCGTAACCCTTCCTCGCTCAGCTGGCGTGCCCATGCAAAATCACGCAGGCTCACCGCACCGCGCTCAAGATGCACCCGCAGCGCGTCGTTATCATCGCTGGCCTGCGCCAACGCTGCCAGCCACTGCAGATATTCAGGTTTACGCTTGCCGCGTCGCGGTGGATTCAGCGCGACCACCCGTGCCCCGGCAAGCGTTTCCCGCGCGGAAATATCACGCAGAACCAGACGATCGTTGTCTGCCAGCCAGAGCGGCGAATCGAATACCAGCTCGGCAAGGTCGTTTTCCAGCAGCGACACGCGCCCGGTGATATGGCTGGCCGCGTGGTGAATATGCAGCGGCTGCCATTGGGTCAACGGTATGTGTGTCTGCAGGGAGACAATCACGCGTTCAGACGGTTCCGGCGGAGCATCGGCCAGCAGCCAGTCTCCGCGGTTCAGCTGCTCTTTTTCCGCATCCCCGGCAATGTTCAGCGCGATACGTTGTCCGGCGTGGGCACGGTCAACGGGCTGGTTTTGTGCGTGCAGTCCGCGCACGCGCATCGGTTTATTCACGCCCGTCAGCCAGAGGGTATCTCCCACGCTGACTTCACCGCTCAGCGCGGTGCCGGTTACGACCAGCCCCGCACCTTTTACGGTAAAGGCCCGGTCGATCGCCAGACGAAAGCGGTGATGGCTTGCGTGAGCGCGTGATGAAAGGTGCTGTAAATGGTGGCGAAGTTCGTCGATACCACACCCTTCTGTCGCCACGGTGACAAAAAGCGATGCGTCGGCAAAGCCATACTCCCGCAGGGTCGCCTGGACCGTTTCGCGCACCTCGCTGACGCGCGCGTCATCCACGCGATCGGCTTTGGTCAGCGCCACGGTCAGCTGCGGGTTGCCGGTTAGCTGCAGGATCGCCAGGTGCTCGCGGGTTTGCGCCATCACGCCGTCATCGCAGGCCACCACCAGCAGGGCATGATCGATGCCGCCCACGCCCGCCAGCATGTTAGACAGAAACTTTTCATGCCCCGGCACATCAATAAAACCCAGTACGCGACCGTCAGGCTGGGGCCAGTAGGCATAGCCCAGATCGATGGTCATGCCGCGCTTTTTCTCTTCCGGCAGGCGGTCGGCGTTTATGCCGGTAATCGCCTGCAGTAGCGTGGTTTTTCCGTGGTCGACGTGACCGGCGGTGGCAATAATCATTTCAACAACATCTCCAGAAATCGCTCTTCATCTTCAAGGCAGCGCAGATCCAGCCACATTCGGCCATCGTAAATCCGCCCGATAACCGGCGCGGGCAGGCCACGCCAGCGCGACGACAGGGCTTCAAGGTGGCTGCCGCGCCCGTCACGCGGGGTGAACGTGAGCGCTTCGCTCGGCAGCCTGTCCACCGGCAGCGAACCGCTGCCAATCTGCGACTGGCAGGGTTCAATGCGAACGTTAAAATCGGGGTAGTACGGGGCAATGCGCGGCAGCAGTAATTCGGCCTGGGCGCGAATTGAAGCGGCATCGCGGGTTAACAGACGCAGCGTGGGGAGGCGGTCGGCCAGTTTCTCCGGATGGAGATAAAGACGCAGCGTCGCCTCCAGCGCGGCAAGCGTCATTTTATCGGCTCGCAGGGCGCGCTTGAGCGGATGCTGCTGCAGCTGCGCAATCAGCTCGCGCTTGCCGACGATAATCCCGGCCTGCGGCCCGCCCAGCAGTTTGTCGCCGGAAAAGCTGACCAGGCTGACGCCCGCCGCAATCATCTCTTGCGGCATCGGCTCTTTTGGCAGCCCGTACAGGCTCAGATCCACCAGTGAGCCGCTGCCGAGATCGGCAATCACCGGTATATTCAGTTCGCGCCCAATCGCCGCCAGCTCCGCCTCTTCAACCGTTTTGGTGAAGCCTTCAATATGATAATTGCTGGTGTGAACCTTCATCAGCAGGGCGGTATTTTCATTCACCGC
Organism: Enterobacter sp. CGMCC 5087; assembly: GCF_003144775.1. Lineage (NCBI taxonomy): Bacteria > Pseudomonadati > Pseudomonadota > Gammaproteobacteria > Enterobacterales > Enterobacteriaceae > Enterobacter > Enterobacter sp. CGMCC 5087. The sequence goes on from NZ_QFXN01000216.1 coordinate 5,620, forward strand.
CGCGCGATAGTCTTTCGCATGGGTGCGGTTGGTAGTGCCCACCTCATGCAGCGTACAGCCCGCCTGGCGCATCACGTCCGGAATACGAAACGCTCCGCCAATCTCCACCAGCTCGCCGCGGGACACCACCACCTCTTTGCCGCTGGCGGTGGCCGCCAGCATCAGCAGCACCGCTGCGGCGTTGTTATTCACAATGCAGGCATCTTCCGCGCCGGTCAGCTGGCAGAGCAGATCCGCCAGCGCGCGGTCGCGGTGCCCGCGTCCGGCGCCGTCCAGATCGTACTCCAGCGTTACGGGCGCTTGCATGGCCTGCACGACCGCGGCAACGGCCTCTTCCGCCTGCTGCGCGCGTCCCAGGTTGGTATGCAGGACGGTTCCGGTCAGGTTTATCACCGGGCGTAATGCGTTTTGCGCCTTCTCATCCAGCCGCTGTTCAACTTCCTGCTCCCACGCCGCGCACCATTCGGGCAAGGCGTTTTCTGACTGAATAGCGCATCGGGCTTCGTCCTGAAGCAGGCGTAACATCTCCACCGTCGCGGTATGGCCAAAACGCTCAACGGCAGCATGAATGCGGGGCTCGCGAAGGAGACGGTCGGTAGCGGGGATCTGGCTGTACAGCGAATGATGAGTAGTCATGAAGGCGCCTGGCGAGTAAATATCTTCCCCCCTCCCGACGGGAGAGGGAGTTAACATGTGTAGGGATTGTACAACCTCCGACGCCGAAGTGTTATAACCCGCGTCAAGCCTTTGGCGGTTCGGTACGGGCAAAGCTCTCGCGGCTAAACAGCGTGTCTGCAAGTTTCACCAGCAGCGGACGGTCGACGCACCAGCCCGGGGAGACGTGGCGGAAGTTGAGATAACCAATCGCGCAGGCGATGGCGATGGTCCCCAGGTTCAGGCTGTCGGTTTGAATCTTTCCTTCCCGGATAAGCTGTTCGCACCTGTCCAGGCTGCGGCTGATTTTTTCCCGCTGGCGTAACAGTTCCGTTTCCGACTGCTGGGCAGCGGGCCTTGCCTGTTCACGCACGGAGGTTAACGCCGCATCCATAATACCGTCGGCCAGGGCTTCGACCTGCTTCACCGCCAGCGCCGCTTTTGGGTCAGCAGGCAGCATAGCCGGGGCAACGCCCAGCAGCTCAATGTACTCGGCAATTATTGGGGAATCGAACCAGTACTCGCCCTCGTCCGTGACCAGCGCCGGGACTTTTCCCAGCGGGTTGTACTGCGCAACGCCGTTTTCCGCGTTGTAAGGCTGTTCATTCACGAATTCAAATTCAATCCCCTTCTCCAGCAGGAGAATCGAGATTTTTCGCACGAAGGGACTGGTGTAGCTGCCGATGAGTTTCATTGCCTGATCCTTAATGCCGGAAAAAAGTCAGTATGGATCAAGCGATGAAAAAAGGGCAGGTCTGCATGTCGCATTCCTGCCCTGGAAGGATTAGTGATCGAGGTAGAGGTAGTGCATCCAGCTGGTCATACGCAGCAGTACTTTACGCATGACCGAGACGTGGGCGAAGTGGTCCGAGTAGACCGCCACCTGGGCATAGATACCATCCGGCAGGGCATCGACTTCGGCGTTGGGTTCCAGCTCAATAAGTGCCTGAACGCCGTCCGTTCCCGGCACCACCGTCAGCGACTGCAGCGCGCCCTGCGCCTGATAGGTTCCCCCTGGCACCACCGGCAGAATACTGATGAGCTTCCCGGAGAACACCTGGCCCGGCAGCGCGTTAAACACCACTTCCGCTTCATCGCCCGGCTTCAGACGCAGCAGCGAGTTCTGGCGGAACTGGGCCACGATCTGACGCTTCTGTTCAGGAATAAAGACCATCACCGGACGCAGCGGTAGCGCGGCGGCGTACGTCCCCGGACGGATCAGCACCTGGGTGATGTAACCATCGCTCGGCGCACGCACCACGGTCTGGTCCAGGTTATATTTGGCTTCGGCAAGCTGGGCGCGTAACGACGCAATCTGCGACTGTTCACCGTTCACCATGCTGTCTAACTGGCTTTGGATCTGCACCTGTTCAGCCACGGAGCCTTTCACCATCGCATCCTGTGCGAGATAATTTTGGCGCGCGTTGTCGATATCGCTTTCAGAAAACGGATTCACCTTCGCCTGGCTGCCTTTCAGGTAGCGCTGATAATCTTTAAACAGACGATCGCGTTCAGCCGATACGCGGGTGGTATTGGCGACCGCTTCCGACAGCTGCGCTTTCAGGTTATCGATATTGTGCGTCGCGGTCACCAGGTCAGCCTGGAGTCTGTCGACGCGCGCCTGGTAGCGGCCAGGATCCAGTTTAAATAACACTTCGCCTTTTTTAATAAGCTGGTTATTTTTATCCGTGACTTCACTGACCACACCGGTCACCTGCGGCGTGATTGGAATAGAAATAACCGCTTTTTGCGCCGTAAAGGTATACGGATGGTTATAGTTCATTAACAGAATAAGACCGGCAACAATAAATACGCCGCCTAATGTTGCGGTGGCAAGCGTCCACTGGTTGACCGGAATTCGGAATATTTTAAAAATGGCCCAGGCAAATGCCACGTAGGTCAAAATAATCAACAGATCCATGTTTAGCGCTCCAGCGTGTTCTTATCAGCAGTGGGCTGTACTGCAGCCAGCTTTTGTTCGAGTTCCGCCACGCGTTTGGCCAGCGCATCCATGCCCGGAACTTCATCAGGCTTGGTGATGTGGTTTTGCATCCCCCAGCCGCGATCTTCGCGGTACAGCGTGGCCCAAATCCACAGGAATGGCCAGATGGCATGGAGTGTAAACAGGCTAATCCAGCCTGCCGTATGAATGGCATCGGCATGCGGATGGTTACGCTTTTTGGCCATATTATAAGGAATATCATGGATGGCGATGATTCCGTAAAAGAGAACCAGAAATACAAAAATCAATACGCCCAGCGCAAAATAGTTGAGAAACATATTCTCCTCACTTAAACAACGTCAACTCATTAAATTAATAAAACGGTACGCAACCTAATTAATTTTTTTATAAACACGGGGATGTGCTTACTATTTCCGAGCCGGGGAGTATGAGTTTTTATAATATCTCCATGCAAGTTTATAAGCGTGTCAAAATATATCCTGAATAATAATAGACTTAACCTTACAATATGAGCGTAATCCACCTTTTAACTTTTCGCCATACCACACATCAAAAGTGGTTTTTTAGCTTATCGTGTCGTGCCATATTATCCTGGCGCTGAAACGCGAAGCAGAGTTTGCCGCCGATCACAGCCGGAGAAATCTGCATAAAAATATTTTGTGAAATCAGTCACAATCCAGAAACAAACACGCCATAACAAAACGTGACGATAATCACACAAAGGGGTGGATTTTGCTTTTTTTCTCGCCATCGTATTTTTTTTGCCCACTTATTTTGTGATTGAGATCACTTCATTGACATCCCTACCCCCTGTCTTTACGTGACACGCATCACATAAATTTTCCCTGTCTGGACAGTTGAACGATTCAGTGCCAGATTTCACAGCATCAGAACAGGGCCCGGCTACCTCTGCCGCCTCATTAACAATAAACCTCGGGCCGCAAGCCTAAGCGTAAACAGAAGAAGGGGTGTTTTATGTCATCCGATTTCAAGATCAAAGTTCAAAGCTTTGGTCGTTTCCTCAGCAACATGGTGATGCCAAATATCGGCGCGTTTATCGCGTGGGGTATCATCACTGCATTGTTCATTCCGACAGGGTGGTTGCCTAACGAAACGCTGGCGAAACTTGTTGGCCCAATGATTACCTATCTCCTGCCGCTGCTCATCGGTTTCACTGGTGGTCGTCTGGTGGGCGGTGACCGTGGTGGCGTAGTGGGCGCTATCACGACCATGGGTGTTATCGTCGGTGCGGATATGCCGATGTTCCTCGGAGCAATGATTGCCGGTCCTCTGGGCGGCTGGGCGATTAAGAAATTCGACGTCTGGGTTGATGGTAAGATCAAATCCGGCTTCGAAATGCTGGTGAACAACTTCTCTGCGGGCATCATCGGGATGATCCTCGCGATTCTGGCGTTCCTCGGCATTGGCCCTGCGGTTGAAGTGCTGTCCAAAATTCTGGCGGCGGGCGTTAACTTCATGGTTGCGCACGACATGCTGCCGCTGGCGTCTATTTTCGTTGAACCGGCGAAAATCCTGTTCCTGAACAACGCCATCAACCACGGCATCTTCTCGCCGCTGGGTATTCAGCAGTCTCACGATCTCGGCAAATCAATCTTCTTCCTGATTGAAGCGAACCCAGGTCCGGGTATGGGCGTTCTGCTGGCGTACATGTTCTTTGGTCGCGGCAGCGCTAAGCAGTCTGCTGGCGGTGCGGCAATCATCCACTTCCTGGGCGGTATCCACGAAATTTACTTCCCGTACGTGCTGATGAACCCACGTCTGATCCTGGCCGTTATCCTTGGCGGTATGACCGGCGTGTTCACCCTGAGCGTGCTGGGCGGCGGTCTGGTGTCTCCAGCCTCTCCGGGTTCTATCCTGGCGGTGCTGGCGATGACGCCAAAAGGGGCGTACTTCGCGAACATCGCGGCCATCTGTGCGGCAATGGCGGTCTCATTCGTGGTCTCTTCTATCCTGCTGAAAACCAGCAAAGTGAAAGAAGACGACGATATTGAAGCGGCGACCCGTCGTATGCACGACATGAAAGCCGAATCCAAAGGCGCGACCCCGCTGGCGGCTGGCGATGTCTCTAACGACCTGAGCCACGTGCGTAAAATCATTGTTGCCTGTGACGCCGGTATGGGTTCCAGCGCAATGGGTGCAGGCGTGCTGCGTAAGAAAGTGCAGGATGCGGGCCTGACCAACATCTCCGTCACCAACAGCGCCATTAACAGCCTGCCGCCGGACGTTGACCTGGTCATCACGCACCGCGACCTGACCGAGCGCGCCATGCGCCAGGTACCGCAGGCACAGCACATTTCGCTGACTAACTTCCTCGACAGCGGTCTGTACACCAGCCTGACCGAACGTCTGGTTGCGGCGCAGCGTCACGAAGACAACGAAGTGAAAGTGCGCTCAAGCCTGCAGGACAGCTTTGACGAGAGCAACGCCCACCTGTTCAAACTGGGTGCGGAAAACATCTTCCTCGGTCGCACAGCGGCAACTAAAGAAGAAGCGATTCGCTTCGCTGGCGAGCAGCTGGTGAAAGGCGGCTACGTTCAGCCTGAATATGTTGACGCGATGCTGGAACGCGAAAAACTGACGCCAACCTACCTGGGCGAATCCATCGCGGTGCCGCACGGTACGGTTGAAGCGAAAGATCGCGTCCTGAAAACCGGCGTCGTATTCTGTCAGTATCCGCAGGGCGTGCGCTTCGGTGAAGAAGAAGACGACATCGCCCGTCTGGTGATTGGTATCGCCGCTCGCAACAACGAGCACATTCAGGTGATTACCAGCCTGACCAACGCGCTGGATGATGAATCTGTCATTGCGCGTCTGGCGAGCACCACCAGCGTGGAAGAAGTCCTGGCACTTCTTAACAAATAAGTCCTCTTCCCTCTCCCCTCTGGGGAGAGGGCTAGGGTGAGGGGAAACGTTCCTCACCCCAGCCCTCTCGGGTAAAAACATTGATGAAGGTTAACACTATGAAAGCATTACATTTTGGCGCAGGTAATATCGGTCGTGGTTTTATCGGTAAACTGCTGGCAGACGCGGGCATTACGCTGACATTCGCCGATGTGAATCAGGTTGTCCTGGATGCCCTGAATGCGCGTCATAGCTATCAGGTCCATGTAGTCGGTGAAAACGAGCAGGTTGAGACGGTATCCGGCGTCAACGCGGTCAGCAGCATCGGTGAAGACGTTATCGACCTGATCGCCAGCGTCGATCTGGTCACCACGGCCGTGGGTCCGGTCGTTCTTGAGCGCATCGCCCCTGCGGTTGCGAAAGGCCTGGCAAAACGTAAAGCGCAGGGCATCGACACCCCGCTGAACATCATCGCCTGCGAAAACATGGTGCGCGGCACCACGCAGCTGAAAGGCCACGTGCTTAACGCTGTAGCAGACGAAGACAAAGCCTGGGTTGAAGCGCACGTTGGGTTTGTGGATTCCGCCGTGGATCGCATCGTTCCGCCGTCTGAATCCGCCACCAACGACCCGCTGGAAGTGACTGTGGAAACCTTCAGCGAGTGGATCGTTGATAAAACCCAGTTTAAAGGCGCCCTGCCGACCATTCCGGGAATGGAATTAACCGATAACCTGATGGCATTTGTCGAACGCAAACTCTTCACGCTGAACACCGGGCATGCTATAACCGCGTACCTCGGAAAATTGGCCGGTCATCAGACCATTCGTGATGCGATCCTCGATGAGAAGATCCGCGCGGTGGTAAAAGGGGCAATGGAAGAGAGCGGCGCGGTGCTGATCAAACGCTACGGTTTTGATGCTGATAAACATGCAGCATACATCCAGAAAATCCTCGGTCGCTTTGAAAATCCGTATCTGAAAGATGACGTTGAGCGCGTGGGCCGTCAGCCTCTGCGCAAACTGAGCGCGGGCGATCGCCTGATTAAGCCGCTGCTGGGCACGCTGGAATACGGCCTGCCGCACGCCAACCTGGTGAAAGGGATTGCCGCTGCGATGCACTACCGCAGCGAGCAGGACCCACAGGCGCAGGAACTGGCTCAGCTGATTGATGACAAAGGCGCGCAGGCTGCGCTGGCGCAGATTTCCGGTCTGGACGCCAACAGCGACGTGGTTGTGGAGGCGGTTAACGCATACAACGCAACCAAATGATGCACAGTGCGGCGCAGGTTAACCTGCGCCCAAATAATAGATTGTCAGATATGCAGGCAATAATGGAACAAACCCAGGCCTTTGAAAATCGTGTGCTTGAGCGTCTGAATGCTGGCAAAACCGTACGAAGCTTCCTGATTGCCGCCGTCGAGCTGTTAACCGAGGCGGTGAATATCCTGGTGCTTCAGGTGTTTCGCAAAGACGACTACGCGGTAAAATATGCTGTAGAACCGTTACTGGACGGAGACGGACCGCTGGGCGATCTATCCGTGCGCCTGAAGCTGATTTATGGTCTTGGCGTGCTCAACCGACAAGAGTATGAAGATGCGGAGCTGTTAATGGCGCTGCGCGAAGAGCTCAATCATGACGGTAACGAGTACACCTTTACCGATGATGAGATCCTGGGGCCCTTCGGCGAGCTGCACTGCGTCACCGCGCTGCCCCCTGCTCCCCATTTTGACAACAGCGACCCTGAGCTCTACGCGATGCAAAAGCTGCGTTATCAACAGGTTGTCCGATCCACGATGGTTCTCTCCCTGACTGAGCTGATTTCCCGAATCAGCTTAAAAAAAGCGTTTCAGAAGTAAGCCTGCTCACATTGGTGTATCCTTCCCTGTAAATTCCCCGTTTTCAGAGTTATTTGTCATGAAAGAAGTCGAAAAGAACGAAATTAAACGCCTGAGCGACCGCCTGGATCTCATCCGCCACCAGATGGCTGGCCTGTCACTGGTCGATTCCGCCGAGAAGTACGCCGAGCTGGAAAAAGAAGCCGCCACGCTGGAAACAGAAATCGAGCGCCTGCGCGAAGTGAAAGGCCAGAAGCTGAGCAAAGAAGCGCAGAAGCTGATGAACATGCCGCACCGCCGCGCGATCACCAAAAAAGAACAGGCCGACATGGGCAAGCTGAAGAAAAGCGTCCGTGGTCTGGTGGTGGTACACCCGATGACCGAACTTGGCCGCGAAATGGGCCTGAAAGAGATGACGGGTTTTTGTAAGACCGCGTTCTAATACCTATCCCCCTCACCTTAACCCTAACCCTCTCCCCAAAAGGGCGAGGGAACTGTACGGTCCGTTTTTCTCCTACTCCCCATGGGAGAGGGCCGGGGTGAGGGCTTCAGGCCCCACCTCGCTTCAAATTGGCCCAACCAATCCCCCTTCTCTTTCTTCCCCGGTTCACAATTCCATTATTTCCGCTCACAAACTCATTGCCTGACCATAACATTTGGTTAACCATTCGTTGTCATTAACCCTACAACACAACATTGGCAGGACCACTTTTACACAACCTGTGACGCAGAGTTGAGCGGAGACTCACCCGCAGCGCAGGCTGTCTGGTCCCCAGGAGACCTGCATGAGCCTCTGGCAACAAAACTACGACCCGGCCGGTAATATCTGGCTGTCGAGCCTGATCGCATCGCTTCCGATCCTGTTCTTCTTCTTTGCGCTGATTAAGCTCAAGCTGAAGGGCTACCTCGCCGCGACGTATACCGTTGCTATCGCCCTGATGGTGGCGCTGTTCTTCTATAAAATGCCGGTCGATCGCGCGCTGGCCTCCGTCGTCTACGGTTTCTTCTACGGCCTGTGGCCAATTGCGTGGATCATCATCGCGGCGGTGTTTGTCTATAAAATCTCGGTGAAAACCGGGCAGTTCGACATAATCCGTTCGTCGATTCTTTCCATCACGCCGGACCAGCGCCTGCAGATGCTGATTGTCGGCTTCTCCTTCGGGGCGTTTCTGGAAGGCGCGGCAGGCTTTGGCGCACCGGTGGCGATCACCGCCGCGCTGCTGGTCGGTCTGGGCTTTAACCCGCTCTATGCCGCCGGCCTGTGCCTGATTGTGAACACCGCGCCGGTGGCATTTGGCGCGATGGGTATTCCGATTCTGGTGGCCGGACAGGTTACCGGGCTGGACAGCTTCGAGATCGGCCAGATGGTCGGCCGCCAGCTGCCCTTCCTGACCATTATCGTCCTGTTCTGGATCATGGCGATTATGGACGGCTGGCGCGGCGTGAAGGAGACCTGGCCTGCGGTGATGGTAGCGGGCGGTTCGTTCGCTATCGCTCAATACCTCAGCTCGAACTTCCTCGGCCCGGAGCTGCCGGACATCATCTCTTCGCTGGTGTCGCTGGTCTGTCTGACGCTGTTTCTGAAACGCTGGCAGCCGGTGCGTATTTTCCGCTTCGCCGACATGGGCGCCTCGCAGGTTGATCAAACCCTGGCCCGTACGGGCTATACGGCAGGACAGGTGATCCGCGCCTGGTCGCCGTTCCTGTTCCTGACCGCAACGGTCACCCTGTGGAGCATCCCGCCGTTTAAAGCCCTGTTTGCCCCGGGCGGGGCGCTGTACGACATGGTGATTAACATCTCCGTACCGTTCCTCGACAAGATGGTCGCCCGTATGCCGCCGGTGGTGCACGCCGCTACGCCGTATGCCGCGGTCTATAAATTCGACTGGTTCTCCGCCACCGGTACCGCCATCCTGTTTGCCGCTATTCTTTCCGTGGTGTGGCTGCGCATGAAGCCTGCGGCCGCGGTGCAGACCTTTGCCGCAACCATTAAAGAGCTGATGCTGCCGATTTACTCCATCGGCATGGTGCTGGCGTTCGCGTTTATCTCGAACTACTCCGGCCTGTCATCGACGCTGGCGCTGGCGCTGGCCCATACCAGCCACGCCTTCACCTTCTTCTCGCCGTTCCTCGGCTGGCTGGGGGTGTTCCTGACCGGTTCAGATACCTCGTCTAACGCCCTGTTTGCCGCGCTGCAGGCAACGGCGGCCCAGCAGATTGGCGTGTCGGACGTCCTGCTGGTGGCCGCGAATACCACTGGCGGCGTGACCGGGAAAATGATCTCTCCACAATCCATCGCCATTGCCTGTGCGGCGGTGGGACTGGTCGGTAAAGAGTCGGATCTGTTCCGCTTTACCGTGAAACACAGCCTGATATTCACCTGCATGGTCGGGGTGATCACCACCCTGCAGGCCTATGTCTTAACCTGGATGATCCCATGATAGTGATGCCCAGACGCCTGTCCGACGAGATTGCCTCTCGCGTGCGGGCGCTGATTGATGAACAACAGCTGGAAGCGGGCATGAAGTTGCCCGCCGAACGCCAGCTTGCCGCCCAACTTGGCGTGTCGCGCAATTCACTGCGCGAGGCGCTGGCGACGCTGGTCAGCGAAGGCGTGCTGGTGAGCCGTCGCGGCGGCGGCACCTTTGTGCGCTGGCAGCATGACGACTGGTCCGAGCAAAACATCGTGCAGCCCCTGAAAACGCTGATGGAGAACGACCCGGACTACAGCTTCGACATCCTTGAAGCGCGTCACGCCATCGAAACCAGTACCGCCTGGCACGCGGCCATGCGGGCAACCGACGCCGACAAAGAGAAACTCATCGCCTGCTTTGAGGCCACGCAGAGCAGCGACCCGGATATCGCCTCCCAGGCGGACGTGCGTTTTCACCTGGCGATTGCCGAGGCGTCGCACAATGTGGTGCTGCTCCAGACCATGCGCGGGTTCTTCGACCTGCTGCAATCCTCCGTGAAGCAGAGCCGCCAGCGCATGTATCTGGTTCCGCCAGTGTTTGCCCGGCTAACCGAACAGCACGAGGCGGTGCTCAACGCCATTCTGGCCGGTGATGCCGAGGCCGCGCGCAAAGCGATGATGGCGCATCTCGGTTTCGTGCACACCACCATTAAACGATTCGATGAAGACCAGGCCCGACAGGCGCGTATTACCCGTCTGCCTGGCGACAGTGATATTTCCAGGGAGAACAAAGCATGATTATTTCAGCAGCCAGTGACTATCGCGCCGCGGCGCAGCGCATTTTGCCCCCGTTCCTGTTCCACTATATCGACGGCGGGGCGTATGCCGAATACACCCTGCGCCGCAACGTGGAAGATCTGTCGGAGGTGGCTCTGCGCCAGCGCGTGCTGAAGAATATGTCTGACCTGAGCCTTGAGACAAAACTGTTTAACGAAACGCTTTCCATGCCCGTCGCGCTCGCGCCTGTGGGCCTGTGCGGCATGTATGCCCGCCGTGGCGAAGTGCAGGCGGCCGCGGCGGCGGATGCCAAAGGCATTCCGTTTACCCTTTCCACCGTGTCCGTCTGCCCGATTGAAGAGGTCGCCCCGACCATCAAGCGCCCGATGTGGTTCCAGCTGTACGTCCTGCGCGATCGCGGCTTTATGCGCAACGCGCTCGAGCGCGCCAAAGCGGCGGGCTGCTCGACGCTGGTCTTTACCGTCGATATGCCAACCCCCGGGGCGCGCTATCGTGATGCCCACTCCGGCATGAGCGGCCCGAATGCTGCGTTACGCCGCTACTGGCAGGCCATGACCCATCCGCAGTGGGCGTGGGATGTCGGCCTGAACGGTCGTCCGCACGATCTGGGCAATATCTCGGCATACCTCGGTAAACCGACCGGGCTGGAGGATTACATTGGCTGGCTGGCGAACAACTTCGATCCGTCGATCTCGTGGAAAGACCTGGAGTGGATCCGCGAGTTCTGGGACGGCCCGATGGTGATCAAAGGGATCCTCGATCCGGAAGATGCCCGCGATGCGGTCCGCTTTGGCGCTGACGGGATTGTGGTCTCTAACCACGGCGGACGCCAGCTTGACGGGGTGCTCTCTTCCGCACGCGCCCTGCCGGCCATCGCCGATGCGGTGAAAGGCGATATTGCCATCCTGGCCGACAGCGGCATCCGCAACGGGCTGGACGTGGTGCGCATGATTGCGCTGGGCGCCGACAGCGTGCTGCTGGGACGCGCGTATCTGTATGCGCTGGCGACGGCGGGCCAGGCAGGGGTGGCGAATCTGCTCAACCTGATCGAAAAAGAGATGAAGGTAGCGATGACGCTGACAGGAGCGAAAACGATCGGTGAAATCAGCAGAGATTCTCTGGTGCAGGAGTTAAGCAAATTATCGGCGGCGCTGGCGCCACTTGCTCAGGGAAACGCGGCCTGAGCTTCGCCGGTTAATGCCCCTTCCTCACGCGCCCGATTTCCCCCTCGGGCGCTTTTTTACGCCAAAAATAACATCCAGATAACATATTAGATAAGAAAATTTGACATCCGCCTGCCGTCCGCAATTGTATAGACAAGCAAATACAAGAACACAAAAACAACATCAGATCGGAGTGGAGCGTATGGCGTATTCAGGTAAGGTGGATATTCAGCAGGTGATCGATGAGAGTCCTTTTTCAGGGTTTCACTGGCTGCTCATTGTGCTGGGCTTTCTGGTTCTGGCGATCGATGGTTTTGATACGGCAGCGATGGGTTACATCGCGCCTACGCTGTCGGCAGAATGGGGGATACACAAACAGGATCTGGGGCCGGTGCTGAGTGCGGCGCTGCTGGGGCTGTCGCTGGGCGCGCTGGTTGCCGGTCCGGTATCGGACCGGATGGGGCGCAAGCGCGTGCTGGTCTTTTCGTGCCTGTTCTTCGGCCTTGCGAGCCTGGGGACGGCCTGGGCACAAAGTCTGAATACCCTGACGATGTGGCGCTTTCTGACGGGACTGGGCCTCGGCGCCGCAATGCCTAACGCCATCACGCTGATCTCCGAGTTTGCCCCCCAGCGCTGTCGCGCCATGGCGATCAATACCATGTACTGCGGCTTCCCTCTGGGTGCGGCGGGCGGCGGCGCGATCTCTTCCTGGCTTATCCCCCATCACGGCTGGCGAAGCGTGCTGCTGACCGGGGCGATTGCGCCGCTGATTTTAACGCTGCTGCTGACGCTGTTTTTACCGGAGTCCGTGAAGTTTCTGGTGCAGCGCGGGAAAGACGTCATGCAGGTCCGCCGTATCGCCAGCCGGTTCGCCCGCAGCACGCTGGATAGCGTCACGGGCTTTTTCCTGGCCGAGGAGAAAATCGCGTCTAAAAAAGGGAGCGTGTCGCAGCTCTTTTCCATGCCCTGGCTGCCCGGCACCCTGATGCTGTGGGTGACCTACTTTATGGGGCTGGTCATCTACTACGTTCTGCTAAGCTGGATGCCGACGCTGATGCAGGGGATGGGCTATGCGCTGGCGGAATCCGCCTGGCTCACCTCGCTGTTCACCTTCGGCGGTACCGCAGGCATTCTGCTCGCGGGCTGGATGATGGATCGCTGGGAAGCGCATAAAGTTGTCGCGTGTGGTTTCGTGCTGACGATGGGCCTTATTCTTTTACTGGGTATTGAGCATAACCATATCGCCCTGTTTGGCGGGTTGATTTTCCTGATGGGGATCGCGATGAACGGCGCGCAATCGGGCATGCAAACCCTGGCCGCCACCTTTTACCCTACCGAGTGCCGCGCGACGGGCATCGCCTGGATGCAGGGGATCGGCCGCTTTGGCGGCGTAGCGGGAACCATGACCAGCGCCCAGCTTCTCTCTATGCAGTGGCAGGCAGACAGTATTTTAATGATCCTCAGCGTGCCCGCTCTGGTGGCCGCTGCGGCAACCGTCTACAAAATGCTGTACAGCCGCTCGCAGGAACCCGGCGTCGCGTAGTTCCTCTCTTTTCTGCTATTCTGCCCCCGCAATTAAGGGGGCAGCATGCTTAACATCGTTTTATTCGAACCAGAAATTCCGCCGAACACCGGCAATATCATCCGCCTGTGTGCCAACACCGGTTTTCGTCTGCACATCATTGAGCCGATGGGCTTTACGTGGGACGACAAACGTCTGCGTCGCGCAGGGCTGGATTATCATGAATTTACCGCCGTCGTTCGCCACCACGATTACGCCGCGTTTCTGGAAGCCGAGCAGCCGCAGCGCATGTTCGCCCTGACCACCAAAGGCACGCCAGCACACAGCGCCGTGAGCTATCAGGCAGGTGACTATCTGATGTTTGGCCCGGAAACCCGCGGCCTGCCGGCCACGATCCTGGATGCCCTGCCCGCCGAGCAGAAAATCCGTATTCCGATGATGCCGGACAGCCGCAGCATGAACCTGTCGAACGCGGTGTCGGTCGTGGTGTATGAAGCCTGGCGCCAGCTGGGTTACCCGGGCGCCATTCTCAGAAGTTAAATGCCGTCACCATACTCGAAGGTATGGTGAATGCCGTTGAAGTGCTGATCCATGTCCATGGACGGCTTATCGCTGTCTGGTTTACCGACGATGCGCGCCGGTACGCCAGCGGCAGTGGTATGCGGTGGCACAGGCTGGAGCACCACGGAGCCTGCACCGATCTTAGCACCGCGCCCGACTTCGATATTGCCGAGGATCTTGGCGCCCGCGCCAATCATCACCCCTTCACGAATTTTTGGATGGCGATCGCCGCTGGTTTTACCGGTACCGCCCAGGGTCACCGACTGCAGGATCGAGACGTCATCTTCAATCACCGCCGTTTCCCCGACGACAATCCCGGTGGCGTGGTCGAGCATGATCCCACGGCCAATCTTTGCCGCCGGGTGAATATCGACCTGGAACGTCACGGAAACCTGGTTTTGCAGGAAGATCGCCAGCGCGCGGCGGCCTTCATTCCACAGCCAGTGGCCAATGCGGTAAGCCTGCAGGGCGTGGAAGCCTTTCAGGTACAGCAGCGGCGTAGAATATTTATCGACCGCCGGGTCACGCGTGCGCACGGCCTGGATATCACAGGCGGCAGAGGCGATCATTTCCGGGTCTGCGGCGTAAGCCTCTTCCACCACCTCACGAATGGCGATAGCAGGCATAATCGAGGACGCCAGCTTGTTGGCGAGCATATAGCTGAGCGCGCTGCCGAGGTTTTCGTGCTTGAGTAGCGTCGCGTGGTAGAAACTGGCCAGCATAGGCTCGCAGTCGGCCAGCGCCCGGGCTTCAGCTTTAATATTGTTCCAGACGATATCCAGTTCTTCACACGGCATTGCTTACTCCAGACGATAGTTAATGACCAGCCAGTTCTGCGCTGGCTGGGTCATTCAGGTGACAACGGTTCCGACTAGTTACTGCTGCGCTCGTCCTTGCGCGCACGACCTAATAAGGTCAATGCTGCCTCGCGCGCATTTTTTCCGCAATACAATACCTGATAAATTTCCTCGGTTATTGGCATTTCGACACCGAAACGGTGCGCCAACTCGCGGACTTCTTTGGTATTGCGGTAGCCTTCAACCACCTGACCAATCTTCTCCTGCGCGCCTTTAACATCGCTGCCCTGCCCGAGCATCATGCCAAAGCGGCGGTTACGAGACTGGTTGTCGGTACAGGTCAGCACCAGGTCGCCCAGGCCAGCCATCCCCATAAAGGTGGCCGGATCGGCACCCAGCGCTTCGCCCAGGCGGGACATTTCGGTCAGTCCTCGGGTGATCAGCGCCGTACGCGCATTGGCACCAAAGCCAATGCCGTCTGACATCCCGGCACCAATCGCAATCACGTTCTTCACCGCACCGCCCAGCTGCACGCCGATAAAATCGGGGTTGCTGTAGACGCGGAAGCTCTTGCCGCAGTGCAGTAGCTGTTGAAGATCGTCGGAGAAGGCCTGATCGGTGGAGGCCAGCGAAATCGCCGTCGGCAGGCCAGCGGCCAGCTCTTTGGCAAAGGTCGGGCCGGAGATGACCGCCAGCGGGATCTCATCACCCAGCGCTTCGCGGGCAACGTCCTGCAGCAGGCGTCCGGTTTCGGCTTCCAGTCCTTTAGTCGCCCAGACAATGCGCGCATCCGGGCGCATCAACGGCTTAATCTGACGGAGCACGTCGCCAAATACATGGCTCGGGACCACAATCAGAATGTTGCGGCTGGCCGCCAGCGCGGTCGCAAGGTCGCTTTCAAGGTGCAGGGAGTCGGGGAACGGAACGTCCGGAAGAAACGCCACGTTACAACGGTCGCGTTGCAGCGTTGCGATATGTTTTGGGTCGTGGCCCCAGAGAACCACTTCGTGACCATTTCTTGCCAGCGTGATGGCAAGAGCGGTGCCGTATGAGCCGGCACCGATCACAGTCATTGACGCATTAACAGTGCTCATCAGGCATCCTGATGTTGTTCAGCACCTTCGCCAGCTTGCTGCTGCAGATAGTTCATGAACAGCGCATCAAAGTTAACTGGCGCAAGGTTCAGTTGCGGGAATGTACCGCGAGAAACCAGGCTGGTGATGCATTCACGCGCATACGGGAACAGAATGTTCGGGCAGTACGCACCCAGGCAATGCGCCATCTGGTTGCCTTCGATACCGCCGATAGAGAAGATGCCGCCCTGCTGAACTTCACACAGGAATGCAGTTTCTTCGCCCAGAGACGCGGTAACGGTCACACGCAGCACGACTTCATACACGTCATCTGCCAGTTGGGTAGATGCGGTATCCAGATCAAGTTTAACCTCTGGCTGCCAATCTTTCTGGAAAACATGTGGCGCATTTGGCGCTTCGAAAGAGACGTCCTTGGTGTAGATACGCTGGATCTGGAAAGTCATTTCGGTGTTGTTTTGTTCTGACATGGAAATACCCTTTTTAATTGTCCTAAAGTCTCTTAGCTCAGCAGCGGATCGAGTCCACCACGGGCGTCGAGCGCATACAAGTCATCACAGCCGCCAATGTGCTGCGCATCAATAAAAATCTGCGGAACCGTCGTGCGACCACTACGTTTGATCATCTCTTCGCGTTTAATCGCGTCACCGTCGATTGGCAGTTCCTGGAACGTGACGCCTTTGCTGTTCAGCAGCGCTTTCGCACGATGACAGAACGGGCACGTCGCTTTGGTATAGATCTCAATATTGGCCATGACTGAACTCCTTATTTACCGCGTACCAAAGGAAGATTTTCCCCGCTCCAGCCGGAAATACCTTCTTTCAGCACCGTTACGTTTTCGAAGCCTGCTTTATGAAGCGCGCTGGCAGAATCCTGTGCCTGCATGCCGGTCGCATCGACAACGATAATCGGCTGGGCTTTGTGTTTCTCAAGCTCACCGACGTTGTTCGCTTTGATTTCAGCTGGCAACAGGTTGATTGCGCCCGCAATGTGACCTTTACGGAAATCGTCACGCTGGCGCAGATCGACCACGACGGCATCTTCTTTGTTGATCAGACGCGTCGCTTCACCACGGGTGATAACCTTAATTTTAGACGTCAGGCTCTTAAATGTAGTGAACAGCACAGCAGCCAGCAGGCCAATCCACGCGATGCTCAGAACCGGATGGCGGCTAACGAATTGCATAATTTCTTGCATGGAGGGTAACTACTCCCGACTAAGTGATAAAAAAAACCAGGACAGGAGTATACCTGTGCGTTCTGGCAAATACAGCCAGCGACCATAACCTAATCCATTTTCTGCGGCATGCCACCTAAAAAAATGCCTCAAAATGGTCTGGTGAACATCTTGCCCCTGCGCTTTCTTTGATCTTCTGCGGCTATTTGATCGATTCAGCTGTAGTAAAATTACGCAAATTTTGACTCTTGAGCATGAGGTTGTCGCAATGTCGGTTTCTAAAAAACCTATGGTACTGGTGATTCTGGATGGCTATGGCTACCGTGAAGATAGCCAGGATAACGCTATTTTCAACGCCAAAACCCCGGTCATGGATGCCCTGTGGGCGAAACGTCCGCATACGCTGATTGACGCGTCTGGCCTGGAAGTGGGCCTGCCGGACCGCCAGATGGGCAACTCCGAAGTCGGTCACGTAAACCTGGGCGCCGGGCGTATTGTGTATCAGGATCTGACGCGTCTGGACGTTGAAATCAAAGAACGCACCTTCTTCTCCAACCCAACGCTGTCTGGCGCGGTCGATAAAGCCGTTGCCGCTGGCAAGGCCGTACACATCATGGGCCTGCTCTCTGCTGGCGGCGTTCACAGCCACGAAGATCACATCATGGCGATGGTTGAACTGGCCGCCGAGCGCGGTGCGGAAAAAATCTATCTGCACGCCTTCCTGGACGGACGCGATACGCCACCACGCAGTGCAAAAGGCTCTCTGCAAGCCTTCGAAGAGAAATTCGCCGCGCTGGGTAAAGGCCGCGTAGCGTCCATCATTGGCCGTTACTACGCTATGGACCGCGACAACCGCTGGGATCGCGTTGAACAGGCCTATGACCTGATGACCCTGGCAAAAGGTGAATTCCAGTTCGCGACCGCCGTTGAAGCGCTGGAAGCGGCCTATGCACGTGATGAAAACGACGAATTCGTGAAAGCGTCCGTGATCCGCGCTGAAGGCCAGGCCGACGCCGTCATGGAAGATGGCGACGCGCTGATCTTCATGAACTTCCGCGCTGACCGCGCGCGTGAAATCACCCGCTCCTTCGTCAACAGCGACTTCGACGGTTTTGCCCGTAAGAAAGTGGTAAACCTCGATTTCATCCAGCTGACCGAATACGCCGCAGACATCAAAGCGCCCTGCGCGTATCCGCCAGCATCTCTGGCAAACACCTTTGGCGAGTGGATGGCGAAGAACGACAAAACGCAGCTGCGTATTTCCGAAACTGAAAAATACGCGCACGTGACCTTCTTCTTTAACGGTGGCGTTGAAGAGCCGTTCAAAGGCGAAGACCGCATTCTGATCAACTCTCCGAAAGTTGCTACCTACGATCTGCAGCCAGAAATGAGCTCTGCAGAATTGACGGAAAAACTGGTTGCGGCCATCGAGAGCGGTAAGTACGACACCATCATCTGTAACTACCCGAACGGCGACATGGTTGGGCATACCGGGGTGATGGAAGCGGCAGTGAAAGCGGTTGAAGCGCTGGACCACTGCGTTGAGCAGGTAGCGAAAGCGGTTGAATCCGTTGGCGGCCAGCTGCTGATCACCGCTGACCACGGTAACGCT
The DNA here is from genome assembly GCF_003144775.1 of Enterobacter sp. CGMCC 5087. Lineage (NCBI taxonomy): Bacteria > Pseudomonadati > Pseudomonadota > Gammaproteobacteria > Enterobacterales > Enterobacteriaceae > Enterobacter > Enterobacter sp. CGMCC 5087. Next base: position 24,066 of record NZ_QFXN01000216.1, read on the forward strand.
GAACAGATGCGCGACCCGGCGACCGGCCAGGCGCACACGGCCCATACCAACCTGCCTGTTCCGCTGATTTATGTGGGTGATAAATCACTGAAAGCAGTGGAAGGCGGCAAGCTTTCTGACATCGCGCCAACCATGCTGTCGCTGATGGGTATGCCGATCCCTGAAGAGATGACTGGTAAGCCGCTGTTCATCGTGGAATAATCGCTCCCCATGAGGGGAAAGGCGATTTTTTCAATCACATGGGTCGTGAAGCCGCTTAGGTTATCAGTCAGACCTCTGTTTTACGCCAGCGCACTCAGCGCTGGCGTATTGCTGTGCGCCGCATCCGCCCACGCGGATGACCGCGACCAGCTGAAATCTATTCAGGCCGATATCGCCGCCAAAGAGCGTGCGGTACGCCAGCAGCAGCAGCAGCGCTCCGCCCTGCTCGCCCAGCTTAAGCAGCAGGAAGAGGCGATCTCCGCCGCCACGCGTAAACTCCGTGAAACGCAAAACACCCTCGCCCAGTTGAATAAACAGATCGACGAGATGAACGCGTCGATTGCCAAACTCGAGCGCCAGCGCGATGCGCAGGAGCGCAATCTTGCCGCACAGCTTGATGCCGCATTCCGTCAGGGTGAACATACCGGACTCCAGCTGATCCTCAGCGGCGAAGAGAGCCAGCGCGGCCAGCGCCTGCAGGCCTACTTTGGCTATCTCAACCAGGCGCGTCAGGAGACGATCGCGCAGCTGAAGCAGACGCGCGAAGAGGTCTCCACGCAAAAAGCCGAGCTGGAAGAGAAGCAGAGCCAGCAGCAGACGCTGCTCTACGATCAGCAGGCCCAGCAGGCGAAGCTTGAGCAGGCTCGCAACGAGCGTAAGAAAACCCTTTCCGGCCTTGAATCCTCCATTCAGGAAGGTCAGAGCCAGCTAAGCGAAATGCGCGCCAACGAATCAAAACTGCGTAACAGCATCGCCCGTGCGGAAGCGGCGGCGAAAGCGCGCGCCGAAAAAGAGGCTCGCGAGGCGCAGGCCGTTCGCGACAAGCAGCAGGAAGCGTCCCGCAAAGGGACCACCTACAAGCCAAGCGAGAGCGAACGATCTCTGATGTCGCGTACCGGCGGTTTGGGTTCTCCTCGCGGTCAGGCTTTCTGGCCCGTTCGTGGTTCAATTCTGCATCGCTATGGCGAACAGCTGCAGGGTGAGCTACGTTGGAAAGGGATCGTTATCGGTGCGTCTGAAGGTAGCGAAGTGAAAGCCATCGCCGATGGCCGCGTGATTCTGGCCGACTGGCTGCAGGGTTACGGACTGGTGGTGGTGGTTGAACACGGTAAAGGTGATATGAGTCTTTACGGCTACAACCAGAGCGCGCTGGTCAGCGTCGGCACGCAGGTGCGCGCAGGCCAACCCATCGCCCTTGTGGGCAGCAGTGGCGGTCAGGGCCGCCCGTCACTCTATTTCGAAATTCGTCGCCAGGGTCAGGCGGTCAATCCACAGCCGTGGTTGGGAAGATAAGTTTTGCTTCAATTTCGTCGAATGGTTTTCTCCGTCGTCAGCGCGCTGGCGCTGGCTGCACCGGTATACGCAGGTAAACTCGCTATCGTGATTGATGACTTCGGTTATCGTCCACACTATGAAAATCAGGTGCTGGCGATGCCGTCGGCCATCTCTGTCGCTGTCCTTCCAAATGCGCCCCACGCGCGTGAGATGGCGACCAAAGCCCACAGCAGCGGTCATCAGGTGCTGATCCACCTGCCGATGGCCCCGCTCAGCAAGCAGCCGCTGGAAAAAGATACCCTTCGCCCGGACATGAGCAGCGAGGAGATCGAGCGCATTATCCGCGACGCCTACAACAAAGTGCCGTATGCCGTAGGGCTGAACAACCATATGGGCAGCGCGATGACATCAAGCCTGTTCGGGATGCTCAAAGTGATGCAGGCTCTGGAGCGTTACAACCTCTACTTCCTCGACAGCATGACCATCGGCAACAGCCAGGCAATGCGTGCTGCTCAGGGAACGGGCGTAAAGGTGATTAAGCGCAAGGTGTTCCTGGATGATACCCAGAACGAAGCCGATATCCGCATGCAGTTTAATCGAGCGGTACAGCTGGCCCGCCGCAATGGCTCAGCCATCGCCATCGGTCACCCGCACCCGTCTACCGTTCGCGTTCTACAGCAGATGCTGCCGACCTTGCCTGCCGATATCACGCTGGTGCGTCCGAGCGATCTGCTGAACGAGCCGCAGGTGGATACCTCTACACCAAATTCTGCGCAGCCTGTCCCGACAGCGCCGCGCAATCCGTTCCGCGGCGTGAAGCGCTGTGTATCTAAGCAACCGCTTGAACCGGTCTATGCAACCCGCTTCTTCTCCGTCATCGGAGACAGCATCAGTAACAGTACGCTGGTGAAATACGTCCAGCAGCAGTGGCAGGGATGGGGTAAGAAAGCCTGACGCTTATTTCGCAATCTGAGAGTCCGTCTGCTCGTTAGCAACGGGCTCTTTTTTTTCCTGATGCTGATACCAGGAATTGAAATACTTCAAAAAGCTATAGGCTGTGGCGTACAGTCCCGTCGCCACCCCCACTTTGCCCTTACGCCAGGCGCCGCTAAACAGATACCATTTGAAAAAAGCCCCGATGGCGCTGATTACGCCGCGCCCAATTGAGGGCCGTATTTTTTGATATTGAACCAGGCGGGTTGTATAACAATTTAATTTGTTAAAAAGCTCATGCATCGTGGGAAACGTATCATGTTTTACATAACCCGGAATACGTTCACAACGGAGAAAGCCTTCGACCTGATCGTCTACCGGTCGGTTATTAAACCGAGACTGGTTACGGTTAAAAAGACGCACAGGATAATCAGGGGATGAAACAGGATAAATCGTCCGGACTTCCTCACCCAGAACAAACCAGTGGCGGCATATTTGCCATGCCATTCCCGGGTCTGGCTCATCGCCTGCTTTTAACGTTAAAACGGCATTAACCGTTTCCTGGTCAAGAATTTCGTCGCTGTCGATGCACAGGACCCAGTCATGGCTGGCTAAGGATATGGCATAGTTCATCTGCTCGCCATGCCAGCCAAATTTTTTATAGACGGGTTGCAGGCCAAAGTTTTCACAAATATATCGTGTTTTGTCCGTACTGCCAGAATCGACTACGACAATTTCATCCGCTATTTTCAATAGAGGCGGGATAACATCGTGTAATAATCTTTCAGAATTAAACGTTAATAAGCAGACCGTTATTTTAAACATTTCCCCACTCTCAATAGCAGCCTAAATTAATATTATTAATACTATATAAATGAGTAGAGACGATTAAAGTCCTGAATCACACTTTTCAAATAAGCACGCTTGAAATGTTGTCTAATCCTGAAGCGCAATAAAATAGAAAAATCTATTTTATTTCAACAGATTCTTTATAATGCAGTCAGTTGAAGGGTAGCACACGGATTCAGACATGCCGCACAAAAGTAAAATTCTCCTCCTGGATACGGGTAAAGAATGGGGGGGAGGCACCAACAGTATGCTTGAGCTCCTGAAGCGAATTAATCGCGATAAATTCGATATTACCTGTTGTTTTTACAGTGATTATAGTCGTGCTGAAGGTGAGACGATTGGCCAGGTGCTCAACGGCATCGGCATCCCACTCATCGTGATCCCTCAACGCCAGCAGCCGGTCTGGGCCAAATTGCTGAAGGAAGCGGGACGTAGCCTGCTGTTTTTCTCACGCGGCGCCCGTAAGGCATTTACACGTTATGTGGATATCATGTGGCGCATCAGGCCTAATGTCAGCAAAATCGAAACCCTTTTAACGCAGGGCAGTTTCGATACGCTCTATATGAATAACCAGCCGGGCTCAAACGAGGAAGGCTATCTGGCGGCAGCGAACCTGCAGACGCGGTTGATCCAGCACTGCCGCATTGAACCTGTTTTGACCCCACCGCTGGTGAAACTGGTGAATGCCCATGCCACAAAAATCATCGCGGTCTCGCACGGCGTTGAACGCGTGTTGCTTGAGCATGGCGTCCGGCCCGAACTGTGTACGACGGTCAATAATGCCATCGACATCCACCAGCCTTTACCTGACCGACGCGCGATGCGCCAGCGCCTGAACATTGATGACGACACGTTTGTGTTCGGCAGTATCGGGTCGTTAATCCCTCGCAAAGCCAACCACCACACGCTGGAGGCGCTGGCACAGTTCAGCCAGAAGCATCCCCAGGCGAAATGGAAAATGGTGCTGGTCGGCGAAGGTGCCGAACGCCGCGCTTTAGCGGAACAGGCCCGAGCGCTGGGAATTGAATCCCGCGTCATCTTCACCGGTTTTCAGAATACCCCCTTTGATTACCTCGCTACGTTTGACGCCTTTATTCTCGCCTCAAAAAGCGAAGGGCTGCCGCGCGTAGTGCTGGAAGCGATGCTTCTCAATATCCCCGTGATTGGCTCTCAGGTGACCGGCACGGCGGAATTGATTGATCATGATTCGACAGGGCTGCTATTCCCCTGGAGCGATGTTTCACTGCTTGCACAGCATCTGGACAATATCTGGGCAGATGCGGAGCTGCGGGCTCGACTGGCTGCGGCTGCATACCAAAACGTCTGTCATACCTATGCCATCGAAAACTATGTCAGCGGTGTCGAAGCCGTGCTTGGCGCGCACTAACCAAACGAGATAACTATGTTTAAATTTCTTAATGCTCGCTATCGTCATATCACCGGGCGACACAACATTCCTTACAGCTCTCTGCCCGTGACGGGCGCGCTTGCTGCGGTGGATTCTATTGTGATTCCGTGTACCGGCGCAGATTTCGTCGAAGAAGCATTACTCTCTGCCACCTTCGCGGAACGCTATGCCACCGGGGTGAGCGAAATCGTCATCGTCAGCGATCAGCCTGAATCCGCCTTTGGGGTACTGCCGCCGAAAACACGCGTAGTGACGCTTAACCTTCCGGTTCGTGAGGAAGGTTACCGCTATAAGCAGATCTACCTCAGCCGTCTGGTGAAGCTTAACGCCCCGCTGCAGGCGCGCGGTGAAGGCGTATTGATGATCGATTCCGATCTCAACCTGCTGAAAATGCCTGAGATCAACATGGCAGATATGCATATCTACTCCAGCTTCCGTCAGGGCAAAATGATTGCCAAGCTGGACGGTGCGCCAGCGGAGAAAGTACCGGCATATTACAAGGAGACGGTGCGCCCGTATCTGGTCGATCACGTTAACGGCGCGTTTCTTGCGGCAACAAAAAAAACCTGGCGCCGTATCTGCCCGCTGTGGCTGACGCTGTTCCAGGATACCTGGGAGCTGATGGACGACACGCAGCCGCCGACCGATCAATTACCCCTCGCCGCGCTGCTGGACATGCTGGATCTAAAAACGGTTAACCTGGGCGACTGGATGAACTGGCCGGTCTCCAAGAAGATCGGTGGTCAGGAAGCCGTTGTACCGAAAGAGGTGATTGGCGCGCACGGCGGCTTCCCTCTCTCCGAATGGCAGAAGTATCTTGAATCGCCGGATAACAAACTGCTGTTCAAAGGCCAGGACTACACCCGCAAGGTGCGTTACCTGACGGACGAAGAGAAAAAGAAACAATAAAATAAGGGGCCTGAGGCCCCTTTTTGATTACTTATCCCAGCTCAGGATCACTTTCCCTGACTGGCCGGAACGCATCGCGTCGAAGCCCTGCTGGAACTCATCGATGGAGAAGCGGTGAGTAATAATCGGGGACAGATCCAGACCGGACTGGATCAGCGCCGCCATCTTGTACCAGGTCTCGAACATCTCGCGGCCATAGATGCCCTTGATGAACAGCCCCTTGAAGATGACTTTGTTCCAGTCGATAGACATATCTGACGGCGGAATACCCAGCATCGCGATACGTCCACCGTGGTTCATGGTGTCGAGCATGGTGCGGAACGCCGGCGGCGCGCCGGACATCTCCAGACCCACGTCAAAGCCTTCGGTCATGCCCAGCTCTTCCATCACGTCGGTCAGGCTCTCTTTCGAGACATCTACCGCACGGGTGACGCCCATTTTGCGTGCCAGCGACAGACGGTATTCGTTCACGTCGGTGATCACAACGTTGCGCGCACCCACGTGCTTCGCCACCGCAGCCGCCATAATGCCGATTGGGCCCGCGCCGGAGACCAGCACGTCTTCACCGACCAGGTCGAAGGAGAGCGCCGTGTGCACCGCGTTGCCGAACGGGTCGAAGATGGAGGCCAGATCGTCAGAGATATTGTCCGGGATTTTGAACGCGTTAAACGCCGGGATCACCAGGTATTCCGCGAAGCAGCCCGGGCGGTTTACGCCCACGCCAATGGTATTACGGCACAGGTGCGTACGCCCGCCGCGGCAGTTACGGCAGTGGCCGCAGGTAATATGGCCTTCACCGGAGACGCGATCGCCAATTTGGAAGCCTTTCACTTCCTGGCCGATACCCACCACTTCACCGACATATTCGTGACCGACAACCATCGGTACCGGAATGGTTTTCTGCGACCACTGGTCCCAGTTGTAGATGTGAACGTCAGTACCGCAGATGGCGGTTTTACGAATTTTGATCAGCAGATCGTTATGACCGACTTCCGGCTCCGGCACGTCGGTCATCCAAATCCCTTCTTCCGCTTTCAGTTTGGATAACGCTTTCATCACACGTCCTCAGGCAATTACGCCCAGCTGTTTGCCGATGCGGGTAAAAGCTTCCACCGCACGTTCAATTTGTTCAGGCGTATGCGCCGCAGACATCTGGGTGCGGATACGCGCCTGACCTTTTGGCACCACCGGGAAGAAGAACCCGGTGACGTAAATCCCTTCTTTCTGCAGCTCGCGGGCAAATTGCTGCGCGACGACCGCATCGCCCAGCATCACCGGAATGATCGCGTGGTCAGCACCGGCCAGGGTAAACCCTGCGGCGCTCATTTTTTCGCGGAACAGACGCGCGTTGGACCACAGGCGGTCGCGCAGCTCAGCGCCGGACTCCACCATCTCCAGCACTTTGATGGAGGCAGCAACAATGGCCGGCGCCAGGGAGTTGGAGAACAGATACGGGCGGGAGCGCTGGCGCAGCCACTCGACCACCTCTTTACGCGCGGCGGTATAGCCGCCGGACGCGCCGCCGAGCGCTTTGCCCAGCGTACCGGTGATGATGTCCACGCGGCCCATCACGTCACAGTATTCGTGGGAACCGCGGCCGTTTTCGCCGACAAAACCGACCGCGTGAGAGTCATCGACCATCACCAGCGCGTCGTATTTATCCGCCAGGTCGCAAACGCCCTTCAGGTTGGCGATCACGCCGTCCATGGAGAACACGCCGTCGGTGGCGATCAGCACGTGGCGAGCCCCCGCTTCACGCGCCTCTTTCAGGCGTGCTTCCAGCTCGACCATGTCGTTGTTGGCATAGCGGAAACGCTTCGCTTTACACAGGCGTACGCCGTCGATGATGGAGGCGTGGTTCAGGGCGTCGGAGATAATCGCATCTTCTGCACCAAGCAGGGTCTCAAACAGACCGCCGTTGGCGTCAAAACAGGAGGAGTACAGAATCGCGTCTTCCATTCCGAGGAAGCTCGCCAGCTTTTGCTCAAGCTGCTTGTGGCTGTCCTGCGTACCGCAGATAAAGCGTACGGAGGCCATGCCGAAACCGTGGGTGTCCATGCCGTTTTTTGCAGCGGCAATCAGCTCAGGGTGATTCGCAAGACCTAAATAGTTGTTCGCGCAAAAGTTAATCACATGGCTGCCGTCGGCAACGGTGATGTCCGCCTGCTGGGCAGACGTGATAATACGCTCTTCCTTGAACAACCCTTCCGCACGTGCGGTGTCGAGGTCGCTGTTTAACTGTTTGTAAAAATCACCACGCATTGCAATTCTCCAGACTCGGCAAATTTCGGGACATATTACCCAAACCTATAGTTCATGACGAGATGACACGTCATCTCTTGTCGTTTTTGCAGCATAAATCACGCGTACCCCTGCGCTGTGAAGGTGAATGGCTGAAGGGCAGCCATACTAATGATATGATAGAGACATTAGCGTCCGGGATTGTCCCCGGGCTCCACACTTCAAAGGTTACAGTTATGATCATCGTTACCGGCGGCGCGGGCTTTATCGGCAGCAATATTGTTAAGGCTCTCAATGACAAAGGCATCACCGACATCCTGGTGGTTGACAACCTGAAAGACGGCACCAAGTTCGTCAACCTGGTGGATCTGAACATCGCTGACTACATGGATAAAGAAGACTTCCTTATCCAGATTATGGCAGGCGAAGAGTTCGGCGAGATCGAAGCCATCTTCCACGAAGGTGCGTGCTCTTCCACCACCGAGTGGGACGGTAAGTACATGATGGACAACAACTATCAGTACTCCAAAGAGATCCTGCACTACTGCCTGGAGCGTGAAATTCCGTTCCTGTATGCCTCTTCCGCGGCAACCTACGGCGGTCGCACCTCTGACTTCATCGAGTCCCGCGAGTACGAGCAGCCGCTGAACGTCTACGGTTACTCCAAATTCCTGTTCGACGAGTACGTGCGTCAGGTGCTGCCAGAAGCGAACTCGCAGATCGTCGGCTTCCGTTACTTCAACGTCTACGGACCGCGCGAAGGTCACAAAGGCAGCATGGCGAGCGTGGCATTCCACCTGAACACCCAGTTGAATAACGGCGAAAGCCCGAAACTGTTCGAAGGCAGCGACGGCTTTAAGCGCGACTTCGTTTACGTAGGCGACGTTGCCGCAGTGAACCTGTGGTTCTGGGAAAACGGCGTATCCGGCATCTTCAACCTGGGTACCGGCCGCGCGGAGTCCTTCCAGGCCGTGGCTGACGCAACGCTGGCTTATCACAAAAAAGGCAGCATCGAGTACATTCCGTTCCCTGACAAGCTGAAAGGCCGTTATCAGGCGTTCACCCAGGCCGATCTGACCAACCTGCGCGCCGCAGGCTACGACAAGCCGTTCAAGACCGTTGCCGAAGGCGTAACGGAATATATGGCCTGGCTGAACCGCGACGCATAAGTATGAAGATTCTGGTGATCGGCCCGTCATGGGTGGGCGACATGATGATGTCGCAAAGTCTCTATCGCACGCTCAAGGCGCGTTATCCCCAGGCGATAATCGACGTGATGGCACCCGCGTGGTGCCGTCCGCTGTTGTCGCGTATGCCGGAAGTGAACGAGGCAATCCCGATGCCGCTTGGCCACGGGGCGCTGGAAATTGGCGAACGCCGTAAACTCGGCCATAGCCTGCGCGAGAAGCGCTACGATCGGGCGTATGTCCTGCCAAACTCCTTTAAATCCGCCCTGGTGCCCTTTTTTGCGGGTATTCCACATCGCACCGGCTGGCGCGGTGAAATGCGCTACGGCCTGCTGAACGATGCGCGGGTGCTGGATAAAGAGGCCTGGCCGCTGATGGTGGAGCGCTATGTGGCGCTGGCCTACGACAAAGGCGTGATGCGCAGCGCGAAAGACCTGCCGCAGCCGCTGCTCTGGCCACAGCTTCAGGTTAACGACGGTGAAAAATCCCAGACCTGTAACGCGTTTGGCCTTTCGTCTGAACGCCCGATGATTGGCTTCTGCCCTGGCGCCGAGTTCGGCCCGGCAAAACGCTGGCCGCACTACCACTATGCGGAGCTGGCGAAACAGCTGATTGACGAAGGCTACCAGATTGTCCTGTTCGGTTCGGCAAAGGACCACGAGGCAGGCAACGAAATTCTCGCGACGCTCAGTAATGAACAGCAGGCCTGGTGCCGCAACCTGGCGGGAGAAACGCAGCTTGAACAGGCGGTTATTCTGATTGCCGCCTGTAAGGCTGTGGTCAGCAACGATTCGGGCCTGATGCACGTCGCTGCCGCGCTCAACCGCCCGCTGGTGGCGCTGTATGGCCCAAGTAGCCCGGATTTCACGCCCCCGCTTTCTCATAAAGCGCGCGTCATCCGCCTGATCACGGGCTACCATAAAATTCGCAAGGGCAATGCCGCAGAAGGCTACCATCAGAGCCTGATCGACATTACGCCAGAGCGCGTTCTCGAAGAGCTTAACGAACTGCTGTTGAGTGAAGAAGGATAACGAATGCGGGTACTGATCGTTAAAACTTCTTCGATGGGCGATGTTCTGCATACGCTCCCGTCACTGACGGACGCCATGCGGGCCATTCCCGGCATTCGTTTTGACTGGGTGGTGGAAGAAGGCTTCGCGCAGATCCCCACCTGGCATGAAGCGGTTGACCGCGTGATACCGGTGGCGATTCGCCGCTGGCGCAAAGCGTGGTTCTCCGCGCCGATTAAAGCCGAACGCAGAGCCTTCCATGAGGCGGTGCAGGCGCAGCGTTACGACGCCATCATCGACGCCCAGGGGCTGGTGAAAAGCGCCGCGCTGGTGACGCGTCTGGCACACGGCGTAAAGCACGGCATGGACTGGCACACCGCCCGCGAACCGCTGGCGAGCCTGTTCTATAATCGTCGCCACCACATCGCAAAGCAACAGCACGCCGTCGAACGTACCCGCGAGCTGTTTGCCAAAAGCCTGGGCTACGCGAAACCGGAAACCCAGGGCGACTACGCCATTGCGCAGCACTTTTTGCGCAATACAGATCCCTGTGCTCAGCCTTATCTTGTCTTCCTGCATGCCACAACGCGCGACGATAAACACTGGCCGGAATCGCACTGGCGAAGCCTGATTGAACTAATGCAACCCACCGGCATCCATATTAAACTCCCGTGGGGTGCCGAACATGAGCGGCAGCGTGCAGAGCGTCTGGCAGCAGGTTTTCCACACGTCGAGGTATTGCCGAAACTCACGCTGGCGCAGGTTGCCGCGCAGCTGGCGGGAGCGAATGCTGTTGTTTCCGTTGATACAGGTTTAAGCCATTTAACCGCGGCGCTGGATCGTCCGAATATTACGATTTTTGGTCCGACCGATCCTGGATTGATCGGGGGTTACGGCAAAAACCAGCATCAGATGGTCAGCCCGACCCAGCAAACGAAGGATATCAGCGCAGATGCTATTTTTTCATTTTTACAGGGCAGCCGTTGGCTTTCCAACAGGGATATCTAACGCATGAGTTACGTATTTCTGCTGATTTTACTCTTTCCGGTGAAGCTTATCCGGAAGCTGTTCCGCAAAGAGACAGGTAAAAACCTGGTCATTCAGACAGCAAAAATCGGCGATTTTGTTAATGCAACGCCCCTTCTGGCATACCTGCAAAAAAGCGACGTGCTCATCAGTCGTAGCGTGGGTGCGCTGGCAAAACATGATGAGACGATCGATAAGATTTTTTTTATCGAGCAGCATAAGCGTAACCTGTTGCGAAAGCTGGTCTTTGCCTGCCGGATCATGAACCGCTATGATAATGTCTATCTCCTGCAACCCAACAGCGTGAACCTCTTTTTCGCCTCCGTATGTAACGCTAAAAACAAACAGTTTTTAAGCACTTACACGCGCAGATGGTATCACGGTATTTTCTATGCAACGGCAGACGGCACTGTTGAACACGGCAGAAAGACGCTGTCGGTCACGAACTATCTTAAACTGGCCGATCGCACCTTAACCTGGAAAGACTCGCCAAAGCACGCCACAAAGCCGCTTTTCAAACCGGCGACCTATCCGGCAATCCTCGATAAACCCGGCGTGATCCGCATTGGCATCAGCGTAGCCGCGGGAAATAAAGCGAAAACCGTTCCGCCGGTCATCTGGAAGCAAATTGCCGATCGTCTCGTCGACCTGCCCTGCGAGTTTTATGTGTTTGGCGCCCCGAATGAACAATCGTGGATGGATGACATCACCCGCGCTTACGGTGAACTGCCCAACTTTATTAACCTGATTGGCAAAATCTCGCTTGAAGAGCTGCCGTGGGCCATTTCTAAAATGGATTGCTATATCGCGTCTGACTCGGGGAATGTCTACATTGCCGATGCGGTTGACGTGCCGGTAATTTTACTGTTCGGGCCTTGTTGCCACTATGAACAGCGTCCTCTGGGCAACGTATTGCTGATTGGTAATGATGACAACATTTGCTCATATGTTTTTGAAACACGATATTACTTCTCACAGAGCCGGGAAGAACTCTTCGCTGTAACAGACGAAGCGCTACGTGACCTCAAAAATTTTATTTGCGAGTTACCAACAATTAACGCAACTGCATACTCCTTTGATGCTCAGGAAAACTGATTATTATGGCTTTTCTTAGCATCATTATTGCCGCGCATAACGCCAAAGATACGCTTCACACTACGTTAGAAAGCCTGCAAAACGCGATTGAAGGTGCGGGCGATGATGTAGAGATCATTATCTTTAACGACAGTTCCAATGACTCAACGCAGGATATTATTGAAGCGTGGCTGCCAATGCTTCCGAATGCGCAATCCCGATACGTCGAGTACCGTAACGTAGGTCATGTTCGAAACAGTGCCCTCTCGCTGGCCACAGGTGAATACATTACCATGCTGGATAGCGATGACCGGTTGAAACCGGGCAGCATCAGGGACGCTGTGGCGTTTCTCAAATCAGAGCGCCCTGATATGCTACTGACGCGCCTGCTGGAAATTCGCGACACCAAAAAAATTACAGCTGACTGGCAGGGGTTCTCTCCGGTTGCTTTGTCGCAATATGAGGCAATAAAGCGATTCCTGCAGCACAAAGATTTTCAGGCACATCTCATCGGGCAATTTATTCATCGGAAATTGTATGTAAATAACCCGATTCCTTCGATGGTTTGCTATGAAGATTTCGCCGTATTTCCCGGCATGCTGATGCAAGCGAGTAAAATAGTCTATCAGCGTCAGGGACACTATTATTACATCAAACGTAACGATAGTTTGTCGAGCCGTCTCGACGCCAGTAAAATCGCTACGCTGGTTGATTGCACATTGCACATGGAAAAAACATTCCCTCGTTCTTTTACGCATCTTGTTAATTGTCACTGGTTTGATATCTACAGTAACCATCGGCAGCATCTGACTGATCTGCAACTCAAACTGGTTAAACAGCGGGTCAATGCACTTTATTCTCTCTCTTTCTTTTTCTCCAGAGATGTACGTTTCAGCTACAAAAAAAGGGTCATTGAGGCATTATGGAAAAAGTAAAACTGCGGCTTTATCAGCTGACGCTGATTTTGAGCCTTATTTCGCTTGCGCTGGCGCTGCTGAGTTCAGGTAAGCAGCGAGAGTTTTTCTATATTGCTATTTATGCCAGCATTATCGGCTTAGCATGCGAATATAAAAAAATCACAGTGCGTCCTTTTTCTATCGCATTGCCGATCTTGTTAATTGGACTGCTCAATCTTGGCTGGTATCTGGTGTATGAATATCATAGCGAAGGTCTGAACGTTTATAGCGATTATCTCGGTGCAAGTAAAAAATTAATTCTGGCAAGTATTCTCATTTTTTACCTTGACCGGTTTAAGTCTTATATTGATAAAGCTTCCTTCCAGAAATATTTTTTATACGCCTCTGGTGCAGGGTTTATACTTGCCACTGGCTATGGCTTATGGCAGGCATCACAGGGTATGGGACGTATTGAGATGGCCATAAACCGTGCGACCGTGTCGGCCTATGTTTACTCTGTACTGTCGCTGGCGTTTGTATACAGCCTTTATCTACAGAAAAATATAAAACTGTATGTAGCCGCAGGACTCATCATCTTAATATCTTATTTTGTTATTCTTCTAACGGGCACGCGTGCCGCAATGGGATTATATTTAATCCTGGCGATTGTACTCACGCTTTATCAATTCAAAAGAATACACCTTAAATCAACGCTGATTTTCTTATGTATTGTGGCGGGTATTGTTATCGTTAGCTACAAGCCATTAATTTTACCCAAGTTACAACAAACACAAGCTGAAGTTGAAAGTTATCAAAAAGGTAATGATGCAACCTCGCTCGGCGCACGTTTTTCTATGTGGAATGTGGGTATTCAAAACGGTCTTGCCCATCCTTTAGGGCAGTCAGTTGAAGACCGTGAAGTATGGACACAACAATATGTGAAAAATGGGCACCCACACCTCGCGGCTGCGCTCGAGTTTATCAGGGTGCATCTGCACAATGAGTTTATTGAAAAATATTCTCTGCAGGGGATCCCCGGGCTGGCGATATTATGCTTTTTCTATATATCAATGATCGTTTACGCACTTAAAAACAGAAATGGCCTGCTGCTGACGACCATGCTTCTTTTATTACTCTATGGCCTGACGGACGTCATACTGTTGAGTTCAGAAGCCTTAATCTTCTTTGTCACCGTGTTTGCGCTGAGTACACCTTTTTCGCAAACCAGGCAACGCTAATGATAATGCCCGCGTCGCGGGCATTATTTTTTCTTGTATTGATAAAACTCCGCCAGCGTCATCCCGACCGTCTTGTCGGATAACCAGCTAAAGAGCGTTTCTAAATCCTGATACAACCCTTCGATCGCCGCCTCATCTTTGAACGTGGGGCTTCCGCCAGGCATAAATTCCGACGAATGAAGCATAAACTCCACGTAATCACTTCCCTGAGACAGGCATTGCTGTGCAACCTGAATCATCTGCGCCGCATTCCCACCGGAAGGTCTTAGCCAGTTGACCGAGGGTGAGCGGTATTTACCGCGAAGCCTGTCGTAACCCTGTTTGATCGTGTTCAACCACGCCGGGTGTTTATACTGAATGCTCATCGGCACTTCGAGTAATGGGCTATTGCCCGCCCGGGAAATATTATCTAAATCCATGAAATAGGCGTGGTCGGGGAAATGCTGATAATCCGTTCCTCCATTACCCTGCGGAGCGCCCTTCGCGTTGCGCCAGTTCACGCGTGGCGTCACGGAGCAATCAACCTGGTACCCTAGTTCAACGAGCAATTTTGCATAGCGACTGTCAAATGCCCAACGTCCGGCACGGTGGCTTAACATTTTGGTCTGAAATGTCTCTTCCAGCAGGCGGGTCATAAACAGCACTTTCTCGCGCATCACCTCATCCGAAAATTCAATCAGATAAGGCTGCCAGCGCCAGTCATCTCCCGTGAGATCGTGTTCCGGCGGGCTATTCCATGCGTGAAGGTGCATTCCCACCTCGCCCTGACCGCGGGCGATCGCGTCCCTGGCGAATTCGATGAAAACGGGCTCGATCGCCATCTCGTAATTGGTCAGCCACACGGGCTTAAAGCCGAAACGCTCACAAAGCGCCTGGAACCGCGCCAGATAGCGCGCGTTTTCCGTTTTAATGACGCGGTGATTTTGCCAGAGATTATCGCCCTCAGTATCAATTGTGATGATAAACGCTGGTTTGTTCATAATGAGTCCGCAAGACAGGAAAGTTAGCGCTATGTTACGCACTCTCCAAAGCGTGAGTAAACCCTTCCTGGGAAATTACTGAGATTATGGAGAAAGAGTGCAAGTCGCTATCAGGTCTATTAGAATTGCCATCAGTACAACGCCGATAAGATGATGATGAATAACTTACCTGACACACCTGATTTGCGCATTTTACTTATCAAACTCCGCCATCATGGCGACATGTTGCTGACCACTCCCGTCATTGATTCATTACGTCAAAAATGGCCGCAGGCGCAAATTGATGTCCTGCTGTATGAAGAAACGCGCGATATGCTCGCCGCGCATCCGGCGATCGGTACAATTTATGGAATCGATCGTAAATGGAAGCAGCTGGGCACGCTGAAGCATCTTCAAAAAGAGTGGCAGTTGCTGTGTGCGTTAAGAAATCAGCATTATCATCTGGTCATTAACCTGGCCGATCAATGGCGTAGCGCAATTGTCACCCGCTTCACCGGCGCACCCGTTCGCCTCGGATTCGCGTTTAACAAACGCAACAGTGCATTCTGGCGTTTTTGTCATACCGATCTGGTCTCTGTCGACGGCCACAAATCCCTGCATACGGTCGAACAGAATCTCTCCATTTTGGCGCCATTACCTGTCGCGCGGCAGCCTGCCGTCACCATGGCCTACGCCGCAGAGGACTGGGATTATGCCCGTCAAAGACTGACGCAGACGGGTGTGGGCGAGCGCTATATCGTGATCCAGCCGACGTCCCGCTGGTTCTTTAAATGCTGGAGCGAAGACAAAATGGCGCAAACCATTTCTACACTGCAGCAGGAGGGCCATACGGTTGTGCTCACCGCGGGGCCGGATAAAAAAGAGCTGGCGATGATCGATCGCATTCTCGCCGCCTCGCCGAAGACGGGGGTCGTCTCTCTGGCGGGCCAGCTAACGTTGCGCCAGCTGGCCTCACTCATCCATCATGCGCGTCTTTTTATTGGCGTTGACTCCGTTCCAATGCATATGGCCGCCGCGCTTCAAACGCCCTGCGTGGCATTGTTTGGTCCATCAAAACTGACGTTCTGGTCACCGTGGCAGGTTAAAGGGGAAGTGATCTGGGCCGGCGATTACGGCCCGCTACCCGATCCGGATGCCATTGATACCAAAACGAAAGAACGTTATCTCGACGCCATTCCCGTTGATGCTGTCGTCTCCGCCGCAAGGAGATATCTGTCATGAAACACCATCGTCTGGCCATTGTTCGCCAAAAGTATCGCCCTGATGGCGGAGCGGAGCGCTTCGTTTCGCGCGCTCTCACCGCGCTGAGCAATCAGAACCTTGAGCTCAACGTCATTACGCGTGAGTGGCAGGGAGAGAAGCAAGACGACTGGCATATCCACATTTGCAACCCTCAAAAATGGGGCCGTATCAGTCGAGAACGCGGATTTGCACAGGCCGCGCGCGCGCTGTGGCAGCAACAGCAGTTTGATATTGTTCAAAGCCATGAGCGCATCCCGGGGTGTGATATCTATCGCGCGGGTGATGGGGTGCATCGTCGCTGGCTGCTGCAGCGCGCGCGCATTTTACCTGCCTGGCGTGCGCAAATGCTGATGTATGACCGTTATCACCGCTATGTGATGCGTGCGGAACGGGAAATGTATCAGGCGCCTGAGTTAAAAGCCGTAATCTGTAATGCGGAGATGATCAAACGCGAAATCGTTGAAGACTTTGATATTGACGCAAAGAAAATTCATGTGATTTATAATTCTATTGATTCCAGCCGCTTCGTTCCGGCCCTGGAGGCACAGCGTGCGATTTTGCGCCAACAATTTGGTTTACCAGCCGATGCCGTTGTGTTCTGTTTTGTAGGCTCAGGGTTTGAACGAAAAGGATTAGCCAGCGCCATACGCGCTATTGCTGGAACATCTGCCTGGCTGATTGTGGTTGGGCAAGATAAAGCAGAACGTCGTTACCGCGACCTCGCCCGTTCGTTAGGCTGCGAGGGGCAAATCCGTTTCCTGGGGATGCAAAAAGAAACTCTGCCTTTTTATCAGCTATCCGATGGTTTACTGTTGCCAACGCTGTATGATCCCTTTCCTAACGTCATTCTTGAAGCGATGGCCTGCGGCTTGCCCGTCATTACTTCAGAGAGTTGCGGTGGTGCAGAATTTATTCAACAAGGCCAGAACGGATTTTATTGTGACGCACTTGATATCAGTACATTGAAGGAAGCGGTAGCCGCTATCCCTTCACTGGAAAAAAATAACAATATGGGACGAGCGGCACGTGAACGTGTAAAAGACGCCACTCCCGAAAAACTATCAAGTCAGCTTATTACGCTTTATCAAAAATTACTGGATTAAAAATGCGCATCCTAATGATTATTGATGGTTTACCCGGTGGAGGAGCCGAAAAAACGGTTCTTACACTCTCCCGCGGGTTAATAGAAATGGGGCATCAGGTCTCTCTATTCTCTCTGCGGAAAGTGTGCGACTACGCCATCCCGGAAGGCATCGATTATCAGGTTGTTCAGGACACATGTAAAAAACCGTGGCGAAAGCTGACGGAGATCCCACGCCGCGCCCAACTGCTCGATCAGGCGATTGAGCGAGCTGAGCGCAGCGGCAAATTTGATGTGGTGTTCTCTCACCTGCACAAGACAGACCGCATTGTGGCGCACTGCCGCGCGCTGGAACGTGACAAAGTCTGGTTCTGCGTGCATGGCATGTTCTCGTTTTCCTATCTTCGCCATCGCAGCGGACTTTCGCGCTGGTTTAAACATCTTAAAATTCGTCATACCTACGAAAACCGCAACGTTGTCGCCGTCTCAGGCGCCGTGTTGAAAGATCTTTCCGAGACGCTGGCGCTCAATCTTCGACGCAAAGCGGTTATCCATAATCCTTTCGATATTCCTGAAATTCAGCGTCTGGCGGATGCGCCCTTCGAAATGCAGGGAAAGGATTATATTATTCATGTTGGCCGCTTCCATGAGCACAAACGCCACGACCGACTCTTACGTGCGTTCGCCCTGAGTAAAATTGACACTACGCTGGTCATGATGGGCAATGGATCTGACGCTCAAATTCGCAAACTCAAGCAGCTTGCAGCCGAGCTGGGTATTGAAAACAAAACGGTTTTCCGCCCGTTCGATTCCAATCCCTATCCCTGGATTAAAGGGGCACGCCTTTTAGTGTTAAGTTCTGACTGCGAAGGTTTTGGTAATGTGCTGGTCGAAGCCATTATCTGTCAGACGCCACCGGTCAGTACAAATTGCCCCGGAGGCCCTGCTGAAATCCTCACCGGAGCCTTAGCGCGCGGGCTGGCAGAGTTAAATGACGCGTCACTGGCAAAAACGCTGGCGGATATTTATACCGCCCCGCCGGTCGTTGGCGATGCAACCATCGCGTCGTTCGGTATCAGTGCCATTTGCCAGCAATATATTGCTCTGGTCGACAATCAAAAATAATCAGGTTTCTTATGCAAAATTCTGCCCCATTGCTAAGCGTGGTGGTTGCCGTTTATAACGGTGAAGCTTTCCTGGATCAGTTCTTTACCTGCCTTGTCAATCAACGCATCGACAGCATGGAAGTCATCATTGTCAATGACGGCTCTACTGACCGCTCGATGGAGATCGTCGAAAACTGGCGAGAAAAACTGCCGCAGATGCAGGTTATAGAACAGCAAAACCAGGGCGTATCCATAGCGCGTAACACCGGTCTGGCCGTTGCGACGGGTCAATATCTCTCTTTCCCGGATATTGATGATGTCTTTAAACCCGGCATGTACCAGCGCCTGCTGGATATGGCCGTCACGCAGAATCTGGATGTCGCCACCTGTAACGGGAACTACGTCTGGGAGAACAACAAGAAACCCTCACGCCCGATCTTCCCTGAAGACAAACTAGCTTCCACAGGGGTCATGGCTGGCCCTGCGTGGTTAAAAATGGCGCTGGATTCACGTAAATTCCTTCACGTCACCTGGTTGAACATCTATCGCCACGACTTTATCCGTCAACACAGTTTCCATTTCGAACCCGGCCTGCGCCATCAGGATATTCCGTGGACCACCGAAGTGCTGCTTGCGGCAGAGCGGGTTCAGTACACCAGTGAACGTTATTACGACTACTACATTCACTCTGCATCGGTGTCCCATATGCCGGACAATGACGACACGCTAATTCGCTCCGCGCGTCACTACATGAAAATCCTGCAGATGCTCGACGCCATCAATCAGCGTTACCCGGACAAAGTAAAAGGGATCCCTGCCTGCCACTGGCAAATTGCCAAAGAGGGGCTGGGCATTATTCACACCTTCGACAACATGAAGGATGAGAAGAAGAAATCAATGATTATTAAAGAGTTCTTCGAAACAGGCATCTGGAAACTCATCTGGAAAAGTGCAAAAAGTCCGCGACTGCGCTGGCGGCTGGGTCGACGTTATTTCCGTTTGAAACGGTATCTGGCATAAGAGATAGCTTTACCTGGCCTAAATGCTTAGAATTTGCCCGCCGAAACTAAAAAAACGGATAATCGCTTGGAATTGTTGTATACCGCTCTGCTCTACATCATTCAGCCACTGGTGTGGCTGAGACTGTTGCTTCGTAGCCGGAAAGCGCCTGCGTATCGTAAACGCTGGGCTGAACGCTATGGCTTCTGCCGCAATAAAGTCGTACCGGACGGTATTTTGCTGCATTCCGTTTCTGTCGGTGAAACGCTGGCGGCGATCCCGCTGGTTCGCGCCCTGCGTCACCGCTACCCTTCGCTGCCAATCACCGTCACGACGATGACGCCAACCGGCTCGGAGCGCGCGTTATCCGCTTTCGGCAAAGACGTGCAGCACGTCTATCTGCCTTACGATCTGCCCTGCGCCATGAATCGTTTCCTCAACACCGTTCGCCCGAAGCTGGTGATCGTGATGGAAACCGAACTGTGGCCGAACATGATTTCCGCCCTGCATGCCCGTAAAATTCCGCTGGTCATTGCCAACGCGCGCCTGTCAGAGCGCTCGGCGAAAGGTTACGGCAAGCTGGGTAAATTTATGCGTCGCCTGCTGAGCAAAATCACGCTGATTGCCGCGCAGAATGAAGAAGATGCAGCACGCTTTATCTCTCTGGGCCTGAAACGCAACCAGCTTGCGGTAACGGGCAGCCTGAAATTCGATATTTCCGTTACCCCTGAACTCGCCGCTCGTGCGATCACGCTGCGTCGCCAGTGGGCCCCGCGTCGTCAGGTCTGGATTGCGACCAGTACCCATGATGGCGAAGAAGAGATCATCCTGCAGGCTCACCGCAAGCTGCTGGAAAAATTCCCTGATTTACTGCTGATCCTGGTGCCTCGCCATCCGGAGCGTTTTAAGGATGCCCGTGAAATGGTCCAGAAAGGCGGCTTTAGCTTCACGCTGCGCAGCAGCGGTGAAATCCCTTCCGGCAGCACCCAGGTGGTGATTGGCGATACAATGGGCGAACTGATGTTGCTGTACGGAATCGCTGACCTCGCGTTTGTCGGTGGCAGCCTGGTCGAGCGCGGCGGTCATAACCCGCTGGAGCCAGCAGCCCACGCCATTCCGGTACTGATGGGGCCGCACACGTTTAACTTCAAAGATATCTGCGCGAAATTACAGCAGGCCGATGGTTTAATTACCGTGACCGATGCGGATTCGGTGGTTAAAGAGGTATCGACCCTTCTGACTGACGAAGATTATCGCCTGTGGTACGGGCGTCATGCCGTCGAAGTACTGCACCAGAACCAGGGCGCACTGACCCGACTGCTGCAGCTTCTGCAACCTTATCTGCCCCAGCGGAGCCACTGATGTCAACGCGTCTGTCGGTCGTGATGATCGCCAAAAACGCCGCCGACCTGCTTCCGGACTGCCTGGCGTCGGTTGCCTGGGCTGACGAGATAGTCATTCTTGACTCCGGAAGTACGGACAACACGGTGGACGTTGCCCGGGCAGCGGGCGCAAACGTCTTTGTCGACGCTGACTGGCAAGGCTACGGCATCCAGCGCCAGCGTGCGCAGGGGTATGCCACAGGTGATTATGTCCTGATGCTCGACACCGACGAACGCATCACGCCGGAGCTTCAGCAGGCCATTCAGGCTGTGCTTTCCTCGCCCCAGGCTGGCGCCGTATACAGCATTGCCCGCCGCAACTACTTTCTTGGCCGTTTTATGCGCCACAGCGGCTGGTACCCTGACCGCGTGATGCGCCTCTACGAACGCGAGCGGTATCAGTACAACGACAATCTGGTACATGAATCCCTGAGCTGCGATAGCGCTCAGGTGATCCCCCTGAAGGGCGATTTGCTGCACTTGACCTGCCGTGATTTCGCGAGCTTCCAGCGTAAACAGCTCAACTATGCCACCGCATGGGCGCAGGAGCGTCACCAGCGCGGCAAGAAGGCCTCGCTGACGGGTATTTTCACCCACACGCTGGGCGCGTTTCTGAAAACGCTGCTGCTGCGTGGTGGCGTGCTGGACGGTAAGCAGGGCTGGTTACTCGCGGTAGTGAATGCCCAGTATACTTTCAACAAATACACCGAGCTGTGGGCGCTCTGCCGCGGCTACTCAGAGAAAACGTGAGCCATGAGCACAAAAGCGATTTATCCGGGTACCTTCGATCCGATCACCAACGGTCATCTTGATATCATCACCCGTGCGGCGTGCATGTTCGACAAGGTGATCCTGGCCATTGCCGCCAGCCCCAGCAAAAAGCCGATGTTTGACCTCAACGAGCGCGTACAGCTCGCCACCGATGCCATTTCGCACCTGCCGAATGTTGAGGTGGTCGGGTTTAGCGACCTGATGGCTAACTTTGCCCGCGCTCAGCAGGCAAACATTCTTATCCGTGGTTTACGCGCGGTGGCAGACTTCGAGTATGAGATGCAGCTGGCGCACATGAACCGCCACCTGATGCCGGAGCTGGAGAGCGTGTTCCTGATGCCCTCCAAAGAGTGGTCGTTTATCTCTTCTACGCTGGTAAAAGAGGTGGCGCGTCATCACGGCGATGTCTCCCATTTCCTGCCGACGAACGTCCACCAGGCATTGATGGAAAAGCTAAAGTAACCCTATTTCTGGCACTGACGGCAGTAGAACGTGGCGCGCTGGGCGTGCTTCGTAGCAATAACGGGCGTGCCGCAGACTCTGCACGGTTCACCTTTACGGCCATACACCTGAAGTTCCTGGGCAAAATAGCCCGGCTTGCCGTCACTCTGCAGGAAGTCCTTCAACGTTGTCCCGCCCTGTTCAATCGAGCGCAGTAGTACCGCCTTAATCACCCGGACCAGCAGCTCACACTCCTGCGCGGACAGCGAAGAGGCCAGCCGATCGGGATGGATCCCGGCCGCAAACAGCGATTCGCTGGCGTAGATATTCCCCACGCCGACCACCAGCTTGTTATCCATCAGCCAGGGCTTAATCGGGCTTTTCTTCTTCGCACACTTCGCCTTGAGGTATTCCGCGTTAAACGCGTCTGAAAGCGGTTCCGGGCCCAGGTGCGCGAGCACGTTATGTCCTTCCAGCTCCTTCGTCCACAGCCACGCGCCAAAGCGCCGCGGGTCGGTGTAACGGAGCACTTTGCCGTTGCTCATCACCAGATCGACGTGGTCGTGCTTTTCCGCTGGCAGTTCTTCGGTAAGAATGCGCAGGCTCCCGGACATCCCCAGGTGGATAATAATCCAGCCGTCGGGCAGCTCCAGCAGCAGGTACTTAGCGCGACGCTGTACGCTAAGGACGGGTTTATCGCTCAGGGCATGGATCTCATCGGACACCGGCCAGCGCAGACGTCCATTGCGGACCACCGCGTGAAGAATCGTTGCCCCGACCAAATGGGGCTCAATGCCGCGACGGCTGGTTTCTACCTCAGGTAATTCAGGCATGGTTCCTCCGTTGAGATACAGAATGCAAAAAACCCCGCAGTTGCGGGGTTTTTCGATACAAGGAGACTAAAATTATTTGATTTTAGCTTCTTTGTACAGTACGTGCTGGCGTACAACTGGATCGAATTTTTTCAGTTCCAGTTTTTCCGGCTTAGTACGTTTGTTCTTCGTGGTGGTGTAGAAGTGACCTGTACCAGCAGAAGAAACCAGCTTGATTTTCTCGCGAATACCTTTAGCCATGATTTATTTCCTCTTTAAGTACTTAGTACTTTTCGCCACGGGCACGCAGTTCGGACAGAACTGTATCGATGCCTTTCTTATCGATTACACGCATACCTTTAGCAGATACGCGCAGGGTGACAAAACGCTTCTCGCTCTCAACCCAGAAACGGTGAGAGTGCAGGTTCGGCAGGAAACGGCGTTTAGTCGCGTTCAGTGCGTGGGAACGGTTGTTACCGGTCACCGGACGCTTGCCAGTAACTTGGCAGACTCGGGACATGTCTATTCTCCAAAAATCAAATTAGCTCGAGCTTCGTATGGGGTATCGGCGCCTCGTCAGGCTTTACAGCCCGGTCATCGCATAGTTCTAAGTGAACTCTCGATTGCCAGGCCCAAATGCCAAACCCGAGATTCTCAAAGGTGGCGTAGTATACGCTGACTCGGCGGTGTGCTCAAGTCCCGAACAGACAAAGATCCCGACGGATCGCGAGAAATAGCCTAAATCCAGCCATGTTCTGCGAAAGAAATGTACTCACCGCGGCCAATTATCAGATGGTCCAGCACACGAATGTCCATGAATTGACAGCATTTGATAATGCGTTCGGTGATTTCTTTGTCCGCTCTGCTCGGTTCTGCACAGCCAGAGGGGTGATTATGCGCGAGGATCACGCCCGCTGCATTCACTTTTATCGCTTCCCGCACAATTTCACGCGGATGCACCTCAACGTGGCTCAACGTGCCCGCAAAGAGACAGCTATGTTTCAGCACCCGATTTCTGTTATCGACAAAGATCACCATAAAGATCTCGCGTTCAATATCGGTTAACTGGCTTTGCAGGAATTCGCGCGTCATTTCTGGCGTCAGGATCGGATCTTCCTTCTCCATGCGGACATTGTAAAAACGGCGGGCAAGTTCAGCAATGCCCCTCAGCTGGGCATATTTCGCCACGCCAATTCCCTCAACGTGCTTAAACTGCGCCAGGTCGGCGGTCAATAAACCGTACAGCGAACCGAAATGTGCTATCAGCTCTTTTGCCAGCGTAAATACCGTTTTTCCGGGCGTTCCGGTACGTAAAAAGAGCGCCAATAGTTCATCGTCTTTTAACAGGGTGACGCCATAGCGCAGCAGTTTTTCGCGCGGCAGCAGCTCCTCATCCTCTTCTTCCATGCTCTTCTCCTTTTTAACCTCATGCTGCCACAGGCCAATCCGTCGCTCGACGGCCACGTTGCGTTCTTGCGTAGCGCCTCGCAAAGTGGACGAAGTACAAAATCACTCCGCTTTGGGGATTGTGATAAAATGCCCGCTCTCTGGTGAAACCCAACAGGAAAGAATCATGATGAGCCTGGCCGGTAAAAAAATCGTTCTTGGCGTGAGCGGCGGCATTGCTGCTTATAAAGCGCCGGAGCTGGTGCGTCGTCTGCGCGAGCGCGGAGCTGACGTGCGGGTCGCGATAACCGAAGGCGGTAAAGCCTTTATCACTCCCCTGAGCCTGCAGGCCGTTTCAGGATACCCGGTATCTGACAGCCTGCTCGATCCGGCCGCCGAAGCCGCGATGGGCCATATTGAGCTGGGTAAATGGGCAGACCTGGTTATCCTCGCCCCCGCCACGGCTGATTTAATCGCTCGGGTGGCGGCCGGTATGGCAAACGATCTGGTCTCCACCATTTGTCTGGCCACGCCAGCTCCAGTTGCCGTCGTTCCTGCAATGAACCAGCAGATGTACCGTAACGCGGCCACCCAGCATAATCTGGAGACGCTGGCCTCACGCGGCCTGCTTATCTGGGGTCCGGATAGCGGCAGCCAGGCCTGCGGCGACGTTGGCCCGGGTCGCATGCTTGATCCGCTGACGATTGTTGATATGGCCGCAGCCCATTTTTCGCCTGTCAACGATCTGCAACATCTCAACATCATGATTACCGCGGGTCCCACGCGCGAGCCGTTGGATCCGGTGCGCTACATCACCAACCACAGCTCCGGCAAAATGGGCTTCGCGATTGCCGCCGCCGCCGCAAGGCGTGGCGCGAACGTCACGCTGGTGAGCGGCCCGGTATCGCTACCTACCCCTGCGTTTGTGAAGCGAATTGACGTGACTACCGCGCTGGAGATGGAAGCCGCCGTGCAGGCACATGCGCAAAGCCAGCATATTTTTATCGGCTGTGCGGCCGTCGCAGACTATCGTGCCGAGACGATCGCCGAGGCTAAAATTAAAAAGCAAGGCGATGAATTAACACTAAAAATGGTGAAAAACCCGGACATTGTTGCCGGCGTCGCCGCACTAAAAAGCCATCGTCCATACGTTGTTGGGTTTGCCGCAGAAACGAATAATGTGGAAGAATATGCCCGGCAAAAACGTACCCGCAAAAACCTCGATTTGATTTGCGCGAACGACGTATCGCTGGCCACACAAGGATTTAACAGCGACAGCAACGCACTGCACCTTTTCTGGCAGGATGGAGATAAAGTCTTACCGCTTGAGCGCAAGGAACTCCTGGGCCAACAATTACTGGACGAGATCGTTACCCGTTATGATGAAAAAAATCGACGTTAAGATTCTGGACCCGCGTGTTGGCGAGCAATTCCCGCTGCCAACCTATGCCACCTCCGGTTCTGCCGGTCTTGACCTGCGCGCCTGTCTCGATGACGCCGTAGAACTGGCTCCGGGTGCCACTACCCTGGTTCCAACTGGCCTGGCAATTCACATTGCTGACCCGTCTCTGGCAGCGGTGATCCTGCCGCGTTCTGGTCTGGGCCATAAGCACGGCGTTGTGCTGGGTAACCTGGTGGGCCTGATCGACTCCGACTACCAGGGTCAGCTTATGGTCTCCGTCTGGAACCGCGGTCAGGACAGCTTCACCATTGAACCGGGCGAGCGTATCGCCCAGATGGTCTTTGTACCGGTGGTACAGGCAGAATTTAACCTGGTGGCAGACTTTGACGCCACCGACCGTGGCGAAGGCGGCTTCGGCCATTCCGGGCGCAAATAACGGCCCGAAAGACACGTATCTCACAGCGTTATAATGCAATAACAAACCGCAAACGCCCGTTTGCGGTCGCTGTGTGGATGCCAGCCTGGCAAGTGCTTATTTTCAGGGGTATTTTGTAACATGGCAGAAAAACAAACTGCGAAAAGGAATCGTCGCGAAGAAATACTTCAATCTCTGGCTCTGATGCTTGAATCCAGCGATGGCAGTCAACGCATCACCACCGCTAAACTGGCCGCCTCTGTAGGCGTGTCTGAGGCGGCGCTGTACCGTCATTTCCCGAGCAAGACCCGGATGTTCGACAGCCTGATCGAGTTTATTGAAGACAGCCTGATTACGCGCATCAACCTGATTCTGAAAGACGAAAAAGACACCACCGCGCGTCTGCGTCTGATTGTGCTGTTAATCCTGGGCTTCGGTGAACGCAATCCGGGCTTAACCCGCATTCTCACCGGCCACGCGCTGATGTTTGAACAGGACAGACTGCAGGGCCGCATTAACCAGCTTTTCGAGCGTATTGAAGCGCAGCTGCGCCAGGTACTGCGCGAAAAGAAAATGCGTGAAGGCGAAGGTTACACCATCGATGAGACGCTGCTGGCAAGCCAGATTCTGGCGTTTTGTGAAGGGATGCTCTCCCGCTTTGTGCGTAGCGAATTCAAATACCGTCCAACGGACGATTTTGACGCCCGCTGGCCGTTAGTGGCTGCTCAGCTGCAGTAATCCGTAAGCCCGGTAAGCGTAGCGCCACCGGGCAATTTAATTACACCCCGAACTCTTCCCGGTACGCACGTACCGCCGCCAGATGGTCCGCCATTTCAGGCTTCTCTTCCAGATACGCAATCAGTTCTTTCAGGGTAATAATCGACGTCACTTTGCAGTTATAGTCACGCTCCACTTCCTGAATAGCGGAAATCTCGCCACGGCCACGCTCCTGACGATCCAGAGAAATCAGCACGCCAGCAAGCGTCGCACCGTTGGCCTGAATAATCTCCATCGATTCGCGGATCGCCGTGCCCGCAGTGATTACGTCATCGACCAGCATGACGCGGCCCTGCAGCGGGCTGCCGACCAGATTCCCGCCTTCGCCGTGGGTTTTAGCCTCTTTGCGGTTAAAGCAGTACGGCACGTCGCGGTCATGGTGTTCCGCCAGCGCCACCGCGGTGGTTGTCGCAATTGGAATGCCTTTATAGGCCGGGCCAAACAGCAGGTCAAAATCAATCCCGGAATCCACCAGCGCTTCGGCATAGAAACGGCCTAACAGTGCCAGATCGCGCCCGGTATTAAACAGCCCGGCGTTGAAGAAGTAGGGACTCTTACGCCCGGATTTCAGCGTAAATTCGCCAAACTTAAGTACCTGCTTGTTAAGCGCAAACTCAATAAACTGGCGCTGATACGATTTCATGGATTTGCTCCTTTGGTTTTTCTGTCTTACAGGCAAAAAAAAGGCGACTCATTGGTCGCCTTTAAAATCAATTTTCTAACGCCGCTTTCTGCGTCGTTACAATGGATTCGATTCCTCCTCGGGCCAACGCCAGCAGGGAGAGAAGCTCTTCGTGGGTGAACGGCTCGCCTTCCGCCGTGCCCTGCACCTCAATGATGCGACCGTCTTCGGTCATCACCACGTTCATGTCGGTTTCGGCTGCGGAATCTTCAACGTATTCCAGATCGCAAAGCGCTTCGCCGTTAACAATACCAACTGAAACCGCCGCAACCATGCCTTTCATTGGGTTGGTTTTCAGCTTACCGGCCGCAACCAGCTTGTTCAGGGCATCGGCCAGCGCCACGCAGGCACCGGTAATCGACGCCGTACGCGTACCGCCGTCTGCCTGAATGACGTCGCAATCGAGAGTGATGGTGAATTCGCCGAGGATTTTCAGGTCAACGGCGGCGCGCAGCGCACGCGCGATCAGACGTTGAATCTCCATGGTACGACCGCCCTGCTTACCCTTTGCCGCTTCACGGGCATTACGGGTATGGGTCGCACGCGGCAGCATGCCGTATTCTGCGGTTATCCAGCCCTGGCCCTGACCTTTCAGGAAGCGCGGAACGCCTTCTTCGATGGAGGCGGTGCACAGCACTTTAGTGTCACCAAACTCAACCAGCACGGAGCCTTCAGCGTGTTTTGTATAGTTACGGGTCAGGGTGACGGGACGCACCTGGTTGGCGCTACGACCTGATGGACGCATGATGGATTCTCCGGCTTGAAACGAATGTGGCTGCGCATTATACGGATAAAGGTCGCTTATTCCTATCCTGAGAAGCCCCCGAAAGCTATAATCCCCCCATCTCTCCTTTAAAAACGGGAATGTCTATGATCCGCAGTATGACCGCCTACGCCCGGCGTGAAATCAAGGGTAGCTGGGGTAGCGCCACATGGGAAATGCGCTCGGTAAACCAGCGTTACCTGGAAACGTATTTCCGTATGCCGGAGCAGTTCCGCAGCCTTGAGCCTGTCGTACGTGAACGTATCCGTACGCGTCTGACGCGCGGAAAAGTGGAATGTAACCTGCGCTTTGAGCCCGATGCCAGCGCACAGGGCGAGCTCATCCTCAACGAAAAACTGGCGAAACAGCTCGTGAATGCAGCGAACTGGGTCAAAATGCAGAGCGATGAAGGCGAAATCAACCCGGTTGATATTCTGCGCTGGCCTGGCGTCATGGCGGCCGGTGAGCAGGATCTGGATGCTATTGCCGCTGAAATCCTGGCAGCCCTCGACGGCACGCTGGACGACTTTATCGTTGCCCGCGAAACCGAAGGCCAGGCGCTGAAAGCGATGATTGAGCAGCGCCTTGAAGGCGTGAGCACCGAAGTAGCGAAAGTCCGCACCCATATGCCAGAAGTGCTGCAATGGCAGCGCGAGCGCCTTGTCGCCAAACTGGAAGAAGCGGAAGTTCAGCTGGAAAACACCCGTCTGGAACAAGAGCTGGTGCTGATGGCGCAGCGTATCGATGTCGCTGAAGAGCTGGACCGTCTGGAAGCGCACGTTAAAGAAACCTATAACATTCTGAAGAAGAAAGAAGCTGTGGGCCGCCGTCTGGACTTTATGATGCAGGAGTTCAACCGCGAGTCGAACACTCTGGCGTCTAAGTCGATCAATGCAGAAGTGACGAATTCAGCGATTGAGCTGAAAGTGCTGATTGAACAGATGCGCGAGCAGATCCAGAATATCGAGTAACGTTTCACGCGATCTCGCGTTGTCTCACTAAGTCTCGTCAGGATAAAAAGACCATTGTAAATCATGGTCTTTTTTGTTTTATATAGTCTCATGATGTATCACTAGAGCGCGTGTTTCGTATGTACATAGACGTGTACATACTGGCATTTATGACACGTAGTTTATGTACACAGCAATGAGACAAGATAAGCATGGCAAAACTGACAGACTTACAAATCAGAGCATGGATAAAATCGGGTGAGCATTTTGCTGGTCGCTCTGATGGGGGTGGGCTGTATTTGTGCTTCCCAGAAAATTACTCAGTACCCTTTTGGCGTTTGCGTTATCGTTTTGCGGGCAAACAGCGATCGCTGGTCATAGGCACGTACACCGAGTTGTCACTCGCTAAAGCACGAGCAAAAGCTAAAGAACAGTCAGCACGGGTTGCATTGGGCTATGACGTTGCGGGGGAAAAGCAAGAACGTAAAGCTGAAGCGCTGAGGAAGATGGAGGATGAAAAGCACGCACTACGTGTTTCAGAACTTGCAGCTGAATACTTTGAACGCCAGATTCTCAATCGGTGGAAGCATCCAGACATCCTGCGTCGTCGTATTGATAAGGACATTAATCCGGCAATCGGTCGCCTCAGAATTGAAGAGGTTAAACCCAGAGATATTGATGACATGCTACAAAAAATAGTTCAGCGTGGTGCACCTACAGTCGCTAATGATGTGCTCCGATGGACTCGCCGTATCTTCGATTACGGTATAAGACGCCATATGCTGGACACAAACCCTACCGGCGCGTTTGAAATTGATGATGCAGGTGGGCAGGAAAAAAGCAGGGAACGCTGGCTAAGCCGAGAAGAGCTTGCGCGATTCTTACAGGCAATGCCAATGACAAAAGGTTTCTCACGTCAGAACGAACTGACAATGAAACTTCTGCTGGTGTTCTGCTGCCGCAAGATGGAGCTTTGCGGTGCACGTTGGGAAGAGTTCGATTTTAATGAAGCAGTTTGGCGTTTACCCGCAGAGCGGGTTAAGAATGGCGATGCGATTGATATACCTATCCCGGCAGTAGCTCTTGAATGGCTGAAGGAACTGCATCAAATGTCCTGCAATAGCCAGTGGGTGCTTCCAGCAAGAAAGATGCAGCACCGGATGATTCCTCACATTCAGGAAAGTACACTCCCTGTAGCATTGAGCAAGGTGAAGGGTAATCTCCCCGATATACCGAATTTTACTATTCATGATTTTCGACGTACCGCGCGATCGCATCTGGCGGCGTTAGGGATTGATCCGGTAGTTGCAGAGCGTTGTCTGAATCACAGAATCAAAGGCGTTGAAGGGATATACAACCGTTATCAGTATTTCGATGAGAGGAAGCAGGCGTTGGAGTTGTGGGCTGACTTGCTGGTTTCTTTAGAAAGAGATGAGGGGTATAACGTGACGCCGTTGAGAAAGAGCATAGCGTAAATGCCATGGCACATAAATGAACTGATTGTCGATCATGTGCCAAATGTTGCTAACATCACTTAATAGTGGTCAAAACGGAGTAGGTCTGGGATAAGTCAGAAGACCAAACAGGCTCCAAACCTAAAAATCTTCCGCATAAGATTGCTTGAAAATTGCTTCACCCATCCCAATAACATAACCCCGTTTTATTGCCAAAAGGAGGCCACTATGGGAGAGCAGTACCGAATGTCTCGTCAGCAGCGTGTATCTTTCACTGCTGAAGAATCAAAATTGATTGATGAAGCACGTAACCTTATGACTGCTGCTACGGGAAAACCCGTCACCACTAACCGGTTCATCAAAGTATCAACCATCCAAAGAGCTGAAAAAATCAACAACGGTGGCACTGATGGCAACGCCTAAAAATGTACCAACAAAACCAAATCATGTGTACAAAGTAGGATTTGGTGTCAATCAAACAGATAAAATTAACAAAGCAGCTAATACTGTTGATGAAACACCAGAACAATTCATAAAAAAAAGTACATTAAATGCAGCGGAGGTCATTAACAGCGCTGCCGGAGTTGCTGGAAAAAATTGACAGGATAATCAATGGCATCGCCGAAAACCTCGATGCCATTTCCCCCTGAAAGTTAGTGAGTCTACCAGGTCTGTTTGCAATCACATTGATCTGCTTCTTGAAAGCCGCACTATTCACGTCTGTAGATTTTCCGGTCTACTGATGTCCACAACGATGCGGTGCTTTATATCTGCACACTGCTTTGATAGTTTAAGCATTCTACACACAGTAAGGATGCCTATTCGTGAAAAGAGATATCCGATCAATAAAATTTAATCTCATTAAACTAGACCAAGAAAATGTCAGATTTGGCGGCGATATTGCGCAAAATCAACGTGAAGCTATTGAATTAATGCTGGCAGACCCAATGCCTTTCGGGTGGTGTCGACCGCACCACCCATTACTATTTCTAATCCATCCTAACGCCAATTTTGTCGCTTTGCCGCCTTCCATCAAGCTTTCTCTATAGAACTTGATAAAAATTTATAGGGCAAACTGACTTGCCTTAGAAAATCTCAATCGTGATCTTGCGCACAAATCGCTAACCTCCCCCGCGTTCACACCGGAGGGTATATGCTGCTTCACATCCTTTATCTCATTGGCATCACCGCAGAAGCCATGACCGGCGCACTTGCCGCCGGGCGTCGCCGTATGGACACCTTCGGCGTGATCATTATTGCTACGGCAACCGCACTGGGCGGTGGTTCCGTGCGCGATATTCTGCTTGGCCATTACCCGCTCGGCTGGGTTAAACACCCTGAGTACGTGATTATTGTGGCGACGGCCGCCGTGTTAACCACCATAGTGGCACCCGTTATGCCCCATCTTCGCCGCCTGTTCCTTGTGCTTGATGCGCTGGGGCTGATTGTCTTTTCGATCATCGGCGCGCAAATCGCGCTCGATATGGGGGAAGGACCGGTTATCGCCACCATCGCCGCCGTGGTCACGGGCGTATTCGGCGGTGTGCTGCGAGATATGTTCTGCAAACGCATCCCCCTGGTCTTTCAAAAAGAGCTGTATGCCGGCATCTCCTTTGCGGCAGCAGTGCTTTATATCGCTCTGCAGCATTATGTTTCTAACCATGACGTGGTGGTCATCTCGACGCTGCTGTTTGGCTTTACGGCCCGCATGCTGGCGCTGCGTCTGAAGCTCGGGCTGCCCGTTTTTCATTACAAACACAGCGCCCACTAGCTTCAGAACCCGTTGATGTGCTGTTCAGCGAGCCATTTCGCCAGCACATCAATCTGAGGGGCGTGAATCCAGTTAACGATTTGTCGCGCTTTTTCCTCTCCTGTTCCCGGCAGGGTCTGCCAGTCCTTTGCGTTGCGCCCGCTCATCTTCTGCCACGATATGTCTCCCATCTCCTTCAGCGAAGCCTGGGTCAATGGCACACCCATTGCCATGAGCCAGCGGATAAACGGCTTCTCGCGCACCAGATTAAATCGATGCCAGAGCGCCAGCCCGCGTGCTGAGGAAAATCCCGGTGTAGCCTGCAGCTGCGCCTGCGTTAATAACAGCCATGAAAAGAGATGTTCAAAATGATGCGCCTGCCAGAGGGTTCGCCAGCCTGACTCGCCTACTCCTTCAATATCAAGTACCTGCTTTGAACTGAGCCAGGTCAGCCGGGCAAAGAACTGCTCCATACACTCCGGTGAAGCATAGAAACAGCTAAGAGCATGATAGCGTGAGGCCGGTGGCTCTGGTTTATGTCTGTCCGTTCCGCGCCAGAGCACCTTATCAAACCGGGGGATACCCTGCCCGGCCAGGCTGATCTGTATCTGATCCCCCGTAGCAATATCCAGACTCTGCCAGCGCCCAACCGAGCCCAGACTCACCCGCTGCACCTGTTTATCATCCAGTTGTACGGGCTCCAGCGCTGCTACAACGGAAATTTTGCCCGTGCGCCCCACGGAAAAATGAATATCACTCACCTCTGCAACCTGGGCTGCGGGAGGATATTTCCACGCGACAACCCAGCTGCCTTCTCCCGGTAACCACTCTTCACCCGCGGGTTCATCCTCCGAACGCACCACAATCCCATCCGTGGCAAAGGGTAATGCGGTCACGTGCCAGGCCGCGCGCTGCTTCTCGACGGCATCGACAGATTCGGCGGGTAGCGTATACCGTGCCGACAGCGTAAAACCGGCCTGAGACAGTTCAGCTAAAGAGATACGCATATCTTTCGGTCCGTCCGGCCAGGCCCAGATGAATACGCCGATCTTGCTCAATAGCGAGTTATCCTTTTGCCGCATCATCGCCCCTGCCACCTTTGCGCGAGCGTTCATTCCGCCCATCTGCTGCTGAATGTGATTGTCGCGTAACCAGAAAAGCTCGCCCTGTAAGACGCTATTCGCCAGCGTGCCGGTGAGCTTTTGCGGAACAGACGGGATTAAACGCACCTTCCCGGTCCAGTCTTCCCCTTTCAGGCCATCACCGCGACTGATAGCCTGGGTTAACTTCCCGTCACGATAGACCAGCGTCACCGCCACACCATCAACTTTCGGCTGCATCCACAGATGCTGTCGGGCACGCATCCACTGTCTCAACTCCTCTTTGCTGGCCACTTTATGTACGCCCGTATGGGCAACAGGATGTTTTACGCTTCCCGCCAGCGTAGGGAGTTTCTCTTCTGAAGGCTCGCTGCCAAAACAGCGCTGCCACTGCATTAACCGCCCGTGAAGCTGGTCGTAAACCTCGTCGTTGATCTCACTCACGCCCTGCTTCCAGTAGGCCTCATCCCAGCCTTTGATTTGCGCGCTTAACGACGCCATCTCTTTTTCTGCTTTTGCCTGCGACCACACCGGACACACCGCCGCGCCATAGCCACACCACAACAGCATTAACCCGCTTATCCATCGCCACATCGCTACCCCTCCTTTGCATTGCAGGAGGTATACCCGGATGCTTGAAACAACGCTAACAGCAACGTTTCACAATGCGAGAGGCTATCCGGTGTTTCTTTTGGTTGCTGAAAACCACAGATAAAACCTGAAAACGGCACGCAAAATTCAATAATCCAGGGGAAAAAGTGTGACAAAGGCTACGTCACACGGCGGTGACGTGTATAATAAGCCCGTATGTAGGACTTCTTCGTTAACACATACAAAAGACTCTCATGGCTCAAGGCACGCTTTATATTGTTTCTGCCCCTAGTGGCGCGGGTAAATCCAGCCTTATTCAGGCACTGTTAAAAACCCAACCGTTGTACGACACACAGGTTTCTGTTTCTCACACCACGCGAGCGCCGCGTCCGGGTGAAGTGCACGGTGAACACTATTTCTTTGTGGATCACGACGAATTCAGAGCGATGATCGGCAGAGACGCGTTTCTTGAACACGCTGAAGTATTCGGTAATTACTACGGTACCTCGCGTGAAACCATTGAGCAGGTTCTGGCCACGGGCGTGAATGTGTTCCTGGATATCGACTGGCAGGGCGCACAGCAAATTCGCAAGAAAATGCCTGATTCGCGCAGTATCTTTATTTTACCGCCATCGAAAGATGAGCTGGATCGCCGCCTGCGTGGCCGCGGTCAAGACAGCGAAGAAGTGATCGCAAAGCGTATGGAACAGGCTGTTGCAGAAATGAGCCATTACGCGGAATATGATTACCTTATTGTGAACGATGATTTTGATGCCGCACTGAGCGATCTCAAAACCATTCTTCGTGCAGAACGTCTGCGTATGAGCCGCCAGAAGCAGCGACATGACGCATTAATCACCAAACTGTTGGCAGACTGAACCCACTTTCAGTATCATGCCCAGTCATTTCTTCACCTGTGGAGCATTTTAAGTATGGCACGCGTAACTGTTCAGGACGCTGTAGAGAAAATTGGTAACCGTTTTGACCTGGTGCTGGTCGCCGCGCGTCGCGCTCGTCAGATGCAGGTAGGCGGTAAAGATCCGCTGGTACCGGAAGAAAACGATAAAACCACCGTTATTGCACTTCGCGAAATCGAAGAAGGTCTGATCAACAACCAGATCCTCGACGTGCGTGAGCGCCAGGAGCAGCAAGAGCAGGAAGCCGCAGAACTGCAGGCCGTAACCGCTATTGCTGAAGGTCGTCGTTAATTAAACCTGCGGGTCGCCCTTGTATCTGTTTGAAAGCCTGAATCAACTGATTCAAACCTACCTGCCTGAAGACCAGATTAAGCGTCTTCAGCAGGCGTATCTCGTTGCACGTGACGCTCACGAGGGCCAGACACGTTCAAGCGGTGAACCCTATATCACGCACCCGGTAGCGGTGGCCTGTATTCTGGCCGAGATGAAACTCGACTACGAAACGCTGATGGCCGCTCTGCTGCATGACGTGATCGAAGATACCCCTGCCACCTATCAGGACATGGAACAGCTGTTTGGCAAAAGCGTTGCCGAACTGGTGGAAGGGGTCTCTAAGCTTGATAAGCTGAATTTCCGCGACAAGAAAGAGGCGCAAGCCGAAAACTTCCGCAAGATGATTATGGCGATGGTGCAGGATATCCGCGTCATTCTCATCAAACTCGCTGACCGTACCCACAACATGCGCACGCTGGGCTCACTTCGCCCGGATAAACGTCGCCGCATTGCCCGTGAAACTCTCGAAATCTACAGTCCGCTGGCGCACCGTTTAGGTATTCACCACATTAAAACCGAGCTGGAAGAGCTAGGTTTTGAAGCGTTGTACCCGAACCGCTATCGCGTGATTAAAGAGGTGGTGAAAGCCGCACGCGGTAACCGTAAAGAGATGATTCAAAAAATCCTCTCGGAAATTGAAGGGCGCTTACAGGAAGCGGGAATCCCGTGCCGCGTCAGCGGTCGTGAAAAACATTTGTACTCCATCTACTGCAAAATGGTGCTCAAAGAGCAGCGTTTTCACTCGATCATGGATATCTACGCTTTCCGCGTGATCGTCCACGACTCGGACACCTGCTATCGCGTGCTGGGGCAGATGCACAGCCTCTACAAACCGCGTCCGGGGCGCATGAAAGATTACATCGCTATCCCAAAAGCGAACGGCTATCAATCTTTGCACACCTCGATGATCGGGCCACACGGCGTGCCTGTTGAGGTGCAAATTCGCACCGAAGACATGGACCAGATGGCAGAGATGGGGGTTGCCGCACACTGGGCGTATAAAGAGCACGGTGGCGAAAGCAGCACGACCGCACAAATCCGCGCCCAGCGCTGGATGCAGAGCCTGCTGGAGCTTCAGCAGAGTGCGGGTAGCTCGTTTGAATTTATCGAGAGCGTTAAATCCGATCTCTTCCCGGATGAGATTTACGTTTTCACCCCAGAAGGCCGCATTGTCGAACTGCCTGCAGGCGCAACGCCGGTCGACTTCGCTTACGCCGTGCACACCGATATCGGACATGCCTGCGTCGGCGCGCGCGTTGACAGACAGCCTTACCCGCTCTCTCAGCCGCTCTCCAGCGGCCAGACGGTAGAAATTATTACCGCCCCGGGCGCACGTCCGAACGCGGCCTGGCTGAACTTTGTCGTGAGCTCCAAAGCACGCGCCAAAATTCGCCAGCTGCTGAAAAACCTCAAGCGTGATGATTCCGTCAGCCTGGGGCGTCGTCTGCTCAACCACGCGTTGGGCGGCAGCCGTAAGCTGGCTGAAATTCCGCAGGAGAACGTCCAGCGCGAGCTGGAGCGCATGAAGCTCGCGTCGCTTGATGACCTGCTGGCAGAGATTGGCCTCGGCAACGCCATGAGCGTGGTGGTGGCGAAGAACCTGCAGCAAGGCGACACGACAGCGGTGCCTGCAACCACGCAAAGCCACGGACACCTGCCGATTAAAGGCGCGGATGGGGTGCTGATCACCTTCGCAAAATGTTGCCGTCCAATACCTGGCGACCCGATTATTGCGCACGTCAGCCCGGGCAAAGGGCTGGTTATCCACCACGAATCCTGTCGTAACATTCGCGGCTACCAGAAAGAGGCCGAGAAGTTTATGGCGGTCGAGTGGGATAAAGAGACGGCGCAGGAATTTATCACCGAAATTAAGGTGGATATGTTCAACCATCAGGGTGCCCTGGCGAACCTGACGGCAGCGATCAACACGGCTTCTTCCAACATTCAAAGCCTGAATACGGAAGAAAAAGATGGCCGCGTGTACAGCGCCTTTATTCGTCTGACCGCCCGCGACCGCGTGCATCTGGCGAATATTATGCGCAAGATCCGCGTCATGCCGGACGTGATTAAAGTCACCCGAAACCGAAACTAGGTTTATGAATTCACAACGTTATGCACGTATCTGCGAAATGCTCGCCAGGCGTCAGCCTGACCTGACGGTCTGCATGGAGCAGGTGCATAAACCTCATAACGTCTCTGCTATCGTCCGTACCGCAGATGCCGTCGGTGTGCATGAAGTGCATGCCGTCTGGCCGGACGGCCGTATGCGCAATACGGTCTCGGCGGCGGCAGGCAGCAACAGCTGGGTGTCTGTCAAAAATCATCACACCATTGGCGAAGCCGTATCGCACCTGAAAGGGCGCGGGATGCAGATCCTTGCCACTAACCTGTCCGCTAAAGCCGTAGATTTCCGCGAGATCGACTACACCCGCCCGACCTGCATTTTGATGGGTCAGGAGAAAACCGGGATCTCCCGGGAAGCGCTGGATCTGGCGGATCGTGACATTATCATTCCGATGATCGGCATGGTGCAGTCTTTGAACGTCTCCGTGGCGTCCGCACTCATTCTGTATGAAGCGCAGCGTCAGCGTCAGAACGCCGGGATGTACGAGCGCAGCAACAGCATGCTGCCGGAAGATGAACAGCAGCGCCTGCTGTTTGAAGGTGGTTATCCGGTGCTGGCTCGCGTTGCGAAGCAGAAAAAATTGCCTTACCCCCACGTCAACGCGCAGGGCGAAATTGAAGCCGATGCCGAGTGGTGGGCCACCATGCAGTACGCCGGGTAAGCGATGAAAGGCCGCCTGCTGGATGCCATCCCGCTTAACAGCCTGACGGGCGTGGGCGCGGCGCAAAGCAATAAGCTGGCAAAAATTGGCCTGCACACCGTGCAGGATCTCCTGCTTCACCTCCCCCTGCGTTACGAAGACCGCACTCAGCTCTACAAGATTGGCGATCTCCTTCCCGCCATTTACGCCACCGTTGAAGGCGAAGTCCTGAACTGCAACATCACCTTCGGCGGACGCCGGATGATGACCTGCCAGATCAGCGACGGCACCGGCATTCTCACCATGCGTTTTTTCAACTTCAGCGCGGCGATGAAAAACAGCCTGGCGACGGGCCGCAGGGTGCTGGCCTATGGCGAAGCCAAACGCGGGAAATACGGCGCAGAGATGATCCACCCGGAGTACCGCGTGCAGGGCGATCTCAGCACGCCGGAAATGCAGGAGACGCTTACCCCGGTTTACCCGACGACCGAAGGCATCAAGCAGGCGACGCTGCGTAAGCTCACCGATCAGGCGCTGGAGCTGCTGGATACCTGCGCAATTACCGAGCTGCTGCCGCCCGAGCTGGCGCAGGGCATGATGAGCCTGCCCGAGGCGCTGCGAACCCTGCATCGACCGCCGCCAACGCTGCAGCTCAGCGATTTAGAAAGCGGCAAACACCCCGCCCAACAGCGTCTTATCCTTGAGGAATTACTGGCACATAACCTGAGCATGCTGGCGCTTCGCGCGGGCGCGCAGCGTTTCCACGCTCAGCCGTTAAGCCAGAATGATGCGCTCAAAGATAAGCTGCTGGCCTCGCTGCCGTTTAAACCCACCGGCGCGCAGGCGCGCGTCACCGCCGAGATTGAACGCGATATGGCGCTCGACGTGCCGATGATGCGCCTGGTGCAGGGCGACGTGGGCTCCGGTAAAACGCTGGTTGCCGCGCTGGCGGCCCTGCGCGCGATTGCCCACGGTAAACAGGTGGCGCTAATGGCGCCGACCGAGCTGCTGGCTGAACAGCACGCCAACAATTTCCGCGCCTGGTTTGCGCCGCTGGGGATTGAAGTGGGCTGGCTTGCAGGGAAGCAAAAAGGCAAAGCGCGCCTTGCGCAACAGGAGGCTATTGCCAGTGGGCAGGTGCAGATGATTGTCGGCACGCACGCTATCTTCCAGGAGCAGGTGCAGTTCAGCGGCCTTGCGCTGGTGATTATCGATGAACAACACCGCTTTGGCGTCCATCAGCGTCTTGCGCTGTGGGAAAAAGGCCTTCAACAGGGCTTCCACCCGCATCAGCTGATCATGACCGCCACGCCGATCCCGCGCACCCTGGCAATGACCGCCTACGCCGATCTGGATACCTCCACCATCGACGAACTGCCGCCGGGACGTACGCCGGTCACAACGGTCGCGATTCCTGACACGCGTCGCAGCGATATTATTGACCGCGTGCGCAACGCCTGCACCCAGGAAGGGCGTCAGGCCTACTGGGTCTGTACGCTGATTGAAGAATCTGAACTGCTGGAAGCGCAGGCTGCCGAAGCCACGTGGGAAGAGCTTAAGCTGGCGCTGCCGGAGCTGAACGTGGGTCTGGTTCACGGACGCATGAAGCCCGCCGAAAAACAGGCGGTGATGCAGTCGTTCAAACAGGGTGATTTACATCTGCTGATCGCCACCACGGTGATCGAAGTCGGCGTGGACGTCCCGAATTCCAGCCTGATGATCATCGAAAACCCGG
Source organism: Enterobacter sp. CGMCC 5087 (assembly GCF_003144775.1). Classification (NCBI taxonomy): domain Bacteria; kingdom Pseudomonadati; phylum Pseudomonadota; class Gammaproteobacteria; order Enterobacterales; family Enterobacteriaceae; genus Enterobacter; species Enterobacter sp. CGMCC 5087. Next base: position 64,147 of record NZ_QFXN01000216.1, read on the forward strand.
AGCGCCTGGGTCTTGCCCAGCTCCACCAGCTGCGCGGACGCGTTGGGCGTGGTGCGGTAGCGTCCCACTGCGTCCTGCTTTACAAAGCCCCGCTCTCGAAAACCGCCCAGATGCGGTTGCAGGTGCTGCGCGACAGTAACGACGGGTTTGTCATTGCGCAAAAAGACCTGGAGATCCGCGGCCCGGGCGAACTGCTGGGCACGCGTCAGACGGGCAACGCTGAATTCAAAGTGGCGGATTTGCTGCGCGATCAGGCCATGATCCCCGAAGTTCAGCGCCTCGCCCGCCATATTCACG